>CAYJFF010000017.1:0-36959 GCA_964369345.1 uncultured Oscillospiraceae bacterium | reverse complement strand
TGGAGCGTGCACTGGGGGTTTTTAGGGGGCGAGAGCCTCCCTAAATCACGCTTGGTTACTTGTCGTGATGAACAAGTAACCAAAAAGGGCAGAGATTATCGCTTTGTACAGAGTAATCACAGAAGTAGAGAGTATTACCCAAAAAGGGCAGAAACTACCGCCTTGCATAGGGCACAAGATATCATGTAACTTTGTCAAAAAAACACAGTGTGAAAGTTAATCACACTGTGTTTTTTTCCATTTTATATAGCTACTGCTCGATTAATCGTGGTAATTACCATATGCCGAGAAAATTTCTTTTACTGTATAATATGCCATTTTCTCTCGTCTATGTTCGTCCACCATACCTTTATTGTTGAGTGTTCTGGGACGTTTCATCGCCCACTCGGTAGAGACCCTGACATCGCAGAACTGCCAAACATATACACCGACACAGCCCGAGTTTTCTAGTATGGGCGTAATCTGTTTGCGAATGGTATCCGACTGCCCTTCCTCCGTCCATTTTTCGCGTGTCCTGTTATGTGTTCCATATATGCCACCACAGCCTATCTCGCTAATAATAAATGGCTTTACTTTTGTTTCTGTGTCTTTTATGCAGTCCATTGCATATTCAATGGATTTTTCAAGCATGTCGCTAACGTCTTTATCAAAATACCACAGCGGGTACATATTATTAGAAATAACTGTTGGGTACGCAAAGCAGATATCTTTATAGTGCTTATTACTAGCAAATGTTGTTGGGCGTGTGCTATCCAGTGCTTCTATCTGCTCAAACTGTGCCTTGTAGCAGCTAGCACCAAACTCTGTATGACTTGCACACTCATTCAGTATACCCCATATATAAATGCTAGGGTGGTTATAGTGCTCATAAATCATCTCATCAATACAGTCTGCACACTGCTTATCAAAGTTCTTATGTCGCATTTGCTCCTCTTCCAGACCCCTTGCGTGGTGCTCCTCCCAAACTAGCAAGCCAAATTCATCGCATAAGTCTAGGAACAGCTCATCATTTGGGTAGTGCGAAGTTCTTATAGAGTTTGCACCCATATCTATTATTTGGTGGATATCGTACACCATAGCAGAGTACGGTAGCGAACAGCCAAATTGCGCATGGTCTTCGTGTCTATTAAAGCCTTTTATGCGTATTTTCTTGCCATTTATTAGGATATCTTTGCCAGCTAGCTTTATTTCTCTAAATCCAACACGCTCTATTAGGTCGTCCACTTCATCTCCACCAACAGCTATTTTTGCCTGTAGCAAATATAATTCAGGTGTTTCCATCATCCATTCTTTTACATCACAAAAAGAAAAGTCTTGGCAAAAATCAATAGTCGTATTTGCTGGAACAGTTGCTGTGTTATATGTAAACTCGTTGTTTCCCAGTGTGATAGAAACATTCGGTGTAATATCAGTGTCAGAGATATTCTCCACCAATACAGAAACTTTTGCTTTCCACACACCATTCTCGTTATATGGCGAAAAATGTATACGCTTAATGTAGATATCACCAATATTCTGTATTACAACACCACGGTTAATGCCACCATATGTCATGTAATCATTTGGGATATGCAGTGCAGATTCCTCGCTGAATGAATTATCCACCTCTACCTCTATTGTATGCTCGCCAGCTTTTAGCCCCTTAACTATCATATCAAACGGCGTATAGGCGTTGTAGTGGGTTTTTACAAAAGATTTATCAAGAAAAACATTGGCTGTATGGCTCACACCCTTGAACACCAGCCTGATATTACCACTGGTTTCCACAGTTTTTGTGTACATGCCTTTCCCTCTATAATTTGCAAAGTCCATATGATTTTCCCAACAACCTGGTACCATCAGCTTGTACTTCTTCCCTTGGTGCTCTCCATCAAGCGGAGAAAAGTCCCACAATGCGTCGCTTAGCTCTGTTTCTTTCCTAATCTTATGCGTTTGGAATGTTCTAATCATAAAGTGTAACCCCTTACATTTTTTTAGTATACTATAACATTTTTATTTTGCTAAATCTAGTACAATACTACTATAAATTCAAACCTATGCAATCTTTGTATAAAACAGCATTTTTCTGACTATATAATTGTTAGTTTTCACAGTTTAATTTTCACTAGCAATATCTGTTTTGTACAAATGGGAATACTTTGCAATAGTGATTGATTTTTTTGAACAAATACTTTATAATAAGATTGTTAAAAAATAAACTATCTTTCCTGTTGTGTATATTATATATGCTTACCAACATAAGATATAGTAAATAGAGGAGTTTTATTTATATGAGTATTGAAAGTGCACTTAGAAGTATTCTTGCTGGTGTTGCTATCGGCATTGCAGGGGTTGTATATTTATCAGTGGAGTCCACACTGGTGGGTGGCGTGTTGTTTGGTATAGGCCTACTAACTATTTATATGTTTGATTTTAACCTATACACTGGCAAGTGTTGCTATATAGTGGATAACCCCAAGAAATATATACCAATAACTATTACAGCTTTTTTGGGCAACCTAGTGGGCACAGCTATCGTTGGATATACCATGCGTCTTAGTGGCTCTCCCGTAGTTGAATACGTACGCTATTCACTAGATAGCAAGCTATCACACACCCTGCTAGAGAGCTTTATTCTCGCTATTTTCTGTGGACTTATAATGAGTATTGCTGTGCTCGGCTACAAAAAACAAACATCGGATTTTGGTAGAACAATCATTGTTATGCTACCTGTCACAGTCTTTATAGTGTCAAAGTTTGAGCATGTGGTAGCTAATATGTTTTATGTCTCACTGGATAATTACTGGAATGTAGATACTGTTATTTTTATTGTGATATGCGCACTGGGTAATATGCTTGGCTGTTCCATACTCCCAGCATTTAATAAAATGCTACCGAAGAGAGAGCAATGAATAAAAAAAGCAGTGTGAAGGATTAGTTCTTTCACACTGCTTTTTTTATTCGTCATATTATTTTGTCATCTTAGGTAATGGAGCTTTTCTCTGCTTGTTGTTGAGTTTCTTCATCTCGAACATTCTCTCATCGGCTATTGCAATAAGCTCTTTCCCCGTCAGCTTATTAGTTTCAGGAACAAATACCAAACCATAGCTAATAGAAGTATTAAACTCTGTGCCATAAAGTGCCTTGATATTTTGTGCATTGTTAAAGCACTTAACTACTTTCATAGAAACACTTTCTTCTATAGTATATTTACCTACTACAACAATCTCATCTCCACCAAACCTACACACATAGCTACGTGGGAACTGGTCTTTTACTATCTGCGCTACAGCCTTGATGTACAGGTCACCTTCATCGTGTCCAAAGTTATCATTTGCATATTTCAGGTTGTCGATATCTATAAACGCTATAAAGAACTTACTCTTTTCATCTGTGTATTTCTTGATATAGTCCTCTCCTAGCTCCCTAGTGTTCAGGCCTGTAAGCTGGTCTGTTATCGCTTCTTCCTCCAGCACTTTTATCAGCTCTTTTTCCTGAGAGTTTTGTGTGGAAATTTGCTGGTAGCTCTCTATCGTCATTCTTAGCTCTGCTAATTGGTATGCATACACAATAGCAATAGCAAAAGCAAACAAACCTGTGGTACCCACTACAATATAATAATAAAGCAGTGATATAGAGCTCACGATATCAGTAGTGCTAACAACAACAAATATAATCGTTACATAAACTGTGCATAGTATAGATGTTAGGAACACCATATTTTTATTGTCAGAAAGAATAGTATCTAGGTGTACACGCTTTAGCAGATGTCTCGATGTAGATATCGTGCTAATGGACATGAAAAAGCATAGTGCCATTATAATAAAATTGATATCCGATGACTTAGACGCCTCTACAAACGACACGCCCTCCACAAGTGCTGCTATAGCAAAGAACACCATTCTCTTTGCGAAGATATTTATAGCAAATGCCAAAGAAATAAACAGTGCAAACAACCACTTTATCTTAAAAATTATCTTGTATTCTATGAACAGCAACGCCAAGAAAGCCGTAGCCACAATAAACTCATAGCTGTCACTAGCATATAGCGAGTAATATGTCCAAAACAAACCATTAACAATACCACAGACCAAGCCCTCTATCTTTGCTTTGTTATTGGAAGAAAAAATATGTGCAGAAAAACCAAAAAACACAACGTGGTAAAATGTAAACGCAAGGTAGAATAGAATATAAACAAATGTCATAATCAGCTATCCCCCTTATTGCTATAAAACTTGCTTTTGTTTATTCGCATATGCTCGTCTGCTTTAGCAAGAATATGCTCAACACCTAGTTTCTTTGTATCTTCATCTACTATTAGATAGCCTATACTTGCAGAAATATCAAAGTCAACATGCTCATTTTTAATACTGATATTCTGGTGTATCCTTTGTATGATAACTTCTATATCTTCTTTTTCTGTATTATACAGCACTACTACAAATTCATCGCCACCTATACGTGCGACAAAATCGTCATCCCTTATAGACTCACCAATAGCTTCACTAATACTAACTATCAGCTTGTCACCTGTGTCATGGCCATACTTGTCATTTGTTACCTTTAGTCCGTTAACATCAACAAACAGCACGCTAAACCGTGAATCATCAACCATACACAGTTCTTCGAGCGTTGTTAGTATATATCGCCTACTATATATACCTGTTAGGGAGTCTCTCTCTATTTTCCTTGCGATATTTTTCTTTGCATCCAGTATACGCTTTTGCTCCTCTATTGCACTGTCGGAGTATCGCTTATATAGTGTGGCATTTATCAGTAACATATTGTATAGGAATACACGGTAAAAAATAAAACCAAGTGAAAGAGACACAGCGATAGTTATCCACAACTGCGCATCATAGTTCTCATCGTTCATTATCAAAGCAGAATGGAACGACTCAAAAATTACAATAAACATAGCTGTAATAAATAGTAGCTTTGTGTATTTTTTTGCTGTTGTTATGCGCTGTATACTTACTGCATCTATAGTCTTATCTACAATAAAGTTTATAGTAATCAAAAGCAGACACGTAATAGTGATATCCATATAACGCAGTGTCAGATTGTCCATCACATAGCTTGGTGGCTCACCCAAAATTTTACTAAAAATAACTGTTGATAGAGTATGCATTATCGATATATGTGCTAAGAATATGGCAGCACCCGTAAACGACTGCAATATATCCGCCTTAGCAATTAGCATAAACTCTATTCCCAGAATTAGTGTTGCAAAAATGTAGAAGAAACTCTGTGGTATGTTGACAGAATAGAACACGCCTATTACAACTGTATTTATGGCAGATAATATTAGATGTCGCAAGATATTATTGTCAGGCTCAATTAAAATTTTAGAGGCATAGTTAAATATTCTAACATTGTAGATGAAATATACTATTACTCCTAAAACTATCCATAAATAATCCATATCAACCCTCCTATTTCCACAATTATTCTAACATATATAACAGTATTTTGTAAATAGATTCGACAGCTTTTTTAAATCTCTTATAGTAAATTAATGATTTTATTGTTGTATGATTATAAAAACAGGTCATTGTGTATAAGTTTATTTCACACCTATATATTTATACTATATAGGTAAAACACACCTATTATAATATAATAACAGATGTGTTTATAATAAACAAGCTTATTTTGTTGTGTTGTATAGCTCTACAAGCTCTGGGTACTTGCTATCTTCATCACCATATTGAGCCTTAACTTCTATCATTTTTTCTTTCATTTCTGCAATGATAGTAGCATATTGTGGGTCATCATAGATGTTCTTAGTTTCATACGGGTCATTTTTCATATCATAAAATTCCCAGCCAGCAGGTGATACATTATTGATTGCACCACTAGCATCCAGTGGCAAACCGTAGTAGAAAATCAGCTTGTAATCCTCTGTACGTATACCATAGTGTGCAGGGTTATCATGTTTATGTGCTCTGTGCATCCAGTAGCGGAAATAAACGCTATCACGAACAAAACCATCATACTCGCCACAGATTACTTTGCGACAGCTCTCGCCTTGCATCTCTGCTGGTATCTCTATACCTGCATAGTCTAGCAAAGTTGGTGCTACATCTATATTTGCCATTAGGTGTTTCTCTACAGAGCCACTCTTTATCTCACTAGGATATCTAATAACCATCGGTGCTTTTAGGCTTTCCTCAAAGCTCCAGCGCTTATCTTGGTAGTCGTGCTCACCCAAGAACATACCTTGGTCAGATGTATAAATAACTACTGTGTTATCTAGCTCACCAATCTCCTCTAGGTAGTCCAGTATAGTACCTACAGAGTCGTCAACACCTTTTACTGTGCGCAAATAGTCTTTTAGATATTTTTGGTATGCTGCTATACCTTTTTCTTCAAACGACATATTTTCAGCACAAACCAGTGGACCTGTCACATAGTCCTCTTTGCTAAAATCTTCGTACAAGCTCCTCACTTGGCTACGTGGTGTTACGCTGCTGCCATAGTCGCGTGATGCTACGTTACGGTGTGTTCTGTTCTCGAACAATGTATCTGGCACTGGGATATCTATGCCATCAAACAGATGCTCGTGACGCTCTGGATAGTCCCAAAAATCATGTGGCGCTTTGTGGTGGCACATTAGGAAGAAAGGCTTGTCCGACTCCCTGTTCTTTAGGAAGTCCATAGTTTTATCTGTAATTATATCTGTAACATAGCCAATGCTCTGCTCAGATGTTTCTTTTCCATTGGATTTAAAATAAGGATTGCGATATAGACCCTGCTGGCCATTATGTGGGTTTTTATCATCTGGTGCGCCTGATAGATAACTATATTTATCAAAACCTACTGGCTCTGTGCCAAGGTGCCACTTACCATATAAACCTGTCTCATATCCATTTTTCTGCATTAGCTCTGCTAGGTTAAGCCCATTACAAGGATACCAAGTGTCTGCCAATGTGCGTACACCGCTAACATTACCATATTGCCCTGTCATAATAGTAGCACGTGCAGGTGTACAAATAGCGTTTGTAGAATAGAAATTATCCATTCTCACGCCCTCATTAGCTATTCGGTCCATATTAGGTGTAGAAAACACCTCAGAAAGTATAGAGCCATAGCAACTAATTGCATTGGAAGCGTGGTCGTCTGACATAAAGTATAAGATATTTGGTTTTTTCATTGTCACAGTGTCCTTTCGATGTTATATTGCGCGAAGTCGAAACCTTTCGCTTTCTACATTATACCACATTTTCACACAATTGCTATATAGATTTTGTACAGCATTTTTTGTGCAAAACAAACAAACCCCATAACCACATTGTAGTTACAGGGTTTATTATCTCTTATTTAGTTGTAATTAGCTAGCCTCTATAATAACTTTTACAGGACATACACCAATACACTCTTTGCAACCTGTGCACTTATCTGCATCTACCACTGCACAGTTATCCACCACGTGAATAGCATCGAACTGGCAAGTTTTCTCACACTTTTTGCAAGCTATACAGCCAGCAGAGCAAGCTTTGCGTGTTACCGCACCCTTGCTGTGTGATGTACAAGCAACAAACACTTTACAGTCATCACTGCGCATAGAAATAACTTTTGTGGGGCACATATTTGCGCACATACCACAGCCTGTACAGTTGTCATAGTCTACCACTGCCAGCCCGTCTACAATTGATAGTGCATCAAATTTACAAACAGAAACACAGTCACCATAACCAAGACAGCCATATACACAAGCTTTTCTGCCTGTGTAGTATATAGTACAAGCCTTGCAAGACTTGGGTCCTTGGTAGTCCATTTGATACTGCGCTGTTTCGTAGTTACCACGACAAGCAACAATAGCTTTTTGCTCATCTACATCTTGGAAAGGGACACCCAAAATCTCACTAATATTACGTGAAGTTTCGTCACCACCGGGTGTACATAGATTTGTTCTTGTGCTCCTGTCCTCTGCTAGTTTGTTTGCATAGTCCTCACAACCTGCAAAGCCACAAGCACCACAGTTTGCACCTGGTAGTGCCTCTTTTAGCTTGCCAGCTGTTTCGTCCACTGGCACTGCCAAAAAGCGTGATGCTATAACTAGCACTATACCGCACACAAGTCCTATACTACATACAATAATAATAGTATCCAGCATTATTTATACCTCTTTCAGTCGAATAAAATATCATAATTAAACAGAAAATCTCTACCTATTTTCTATTGATAAGAACAAGTGCTAGCACTACTATTGCCAAAACTGCAATAGCTATACCAGCTACTGCAACAAGTGAAAAAGCCATATCATTCTCCTTTATAATTACGCAAATATACCCTCTACAACACCGCCAAATCCCATAAAGGACATAGAAACTATGCTCGCAGCTATAAGTGTTATGGGTATTCCCTCAAAGCTTTTTGGAACATTGCTTGCCTCAATCCTTGCGCGAACGCCACAGAACATAACCATAGCAAGCAGAAAACCAAGACCTGCACCCAGTGAATTTACCATGGACTCCCAGAAAGTGTATTCTTCCTGAATATTAAGCACAGCAACACCTAGCACGGCACAGTTTGTTGTGATAAGTGGTAGATATACACCAAGCGCTTTGTACAGTGCTGGTAGGAATTTTTTCAGTGTCATTTCTACTAGCTGCACTAGAGATGCAATAATCAAGATAAACACAATGGTTCTCATATATGCAATACCAGCAGTGTCAAGTACTGCGTATATAGGGTGTGTAACAGCAGTTGCCATAAGCATAACAAATATAACAGCAAAACTCATACCAACAGCAGAGTCCATCTTCTTGGAAACACCAAGAAATGGGCAGATACCCAAAAATTTTGAGAGCACATAGTTATCCACAAGTATAGAACCGAATAAAATAATCGCCATAGTCTCAAACATTTAGCACCCTCCTTCCTCAGCTGCTTGACAAGCCGCACGTGACGGACAGCCTTTGCAACCAAAACCTTTTTTCTTGATAGCCTTGCCTTTTGTTACTTTGTTTAGTATAGCTATGATAATACCATAGGTAAGAAAACCACCAGGTGCTACTGCCATTATAGATATTGGTGAGATATTTTCTGGCAGAAACTGTACTCCCATAATGGATCCAGCGCCTAGTACTTCACGTATAAGACCCATAGCAGCAAGTGCTAGTGTAAAGCCTATACCCATACCAATAGCATCTAGCGCAGAGTTTAGCACTGTGTTTTTGCTTGCAAACATCTCTGCTCTACCAAGTATTATACAGTTTACAACTATCAGAGAAAGAAAAACGCCAAGGCTATTGAACAAATCTGGGAAATATGCTTCCATAAGCATTTCCACAACTGTAACAAAGCCAGCTATAACCACGATAAAGCATGGTATACGTACTTTATCCGGTATTATTTTACGTAACAATGATATAACTATATTGGAGCCTAGCAACACGAAAGTTGCCGCAATTCCCATGCCCACGCCATTAGTTAGTGATGTGCTAGTAGCAAGTGCGGGGCAAGTACCCAATATCAGAACAAGTACAGGATTTTCTTTTATTATGCCTTTTACCAGAACTTGTAATCTATTGTTCATATGCTATTCACCTCCGAGAGCTTTCACTTGCTCATCTGCAAAGGCTTCTGCTAGGGCTTTATTTATAGCATTACCTGTTACTGTCGCACCAGATATAATATCTACTTCGCCCTCTGTTTTACCCACCCATTGCTCTAGGTAGCTTGCGTCTGCATATTTCTGGCCAAAGCCCGGTGTTTCACCCATAACATCTGGCACTACAGCTATTACTGCACCTTTGTTATCAAAGGCTACTTGTACTTCTATATCAGAGGCATAGCCTTTTATAGTAGTTGTAAATGTATATGCTGCATCATTAGGTATTTCCTGTGTTGATGGTGTTGATTGAGCATCTACCTCTACGCCCTCAAGCTCACCATATGCCTGCATTGCTATACCCACAGCAGTTTCAAATGCAGCACTTGTTACAGTCGCGCCACTTATTGTGTCCACGCCCTCAAGGCTTGCATCTTTGCCCTTGTACTGGTTTGTATAGTCAGGCTCGCCTGTTTTTGTTCCTATACCCTGAGACTCAGAGTTTTCCATCAGCCTTACGTCCTCTATAGTTCCGTCAGTTTTTATGCCAACCATGACATTAACAGGGCCGTTGTAGCCTTTTGCCTGCGCTGTGATAACATATCCAACGCCATCTTCTTTGTATATATCAACAATGCCCTCTATAGTAGTTTCTGTTACTTCTACTAGGTTACTTGCCTCTTTTAGCACCTCTTGTCTTGCTTCTTTTGCAGCTTCTATCTTTGCTACTTCTATTATTGGTGCAGTAACATCATATGTTGCCGCAAGTGCCGCAGAGATAACCAAGCATAGCGCTGCAAGAACTGCAGTAGGTACAACAAATTCTTTTACAAACTTCATTTTTTAATACCTCCGAATGGTAGTTTCATTACCAAGTTATTTATGTGGGGAGTAAGAATATTCATAAGCAGTATAGCAAAAGATAGCCCCTCCGGGTAATTGCCATACACCCTGATAACAACAGTTATAACACCTATTGCTATACCAAATATCAGCTTTCCAGACTCCCTTACAGGAGATGTGGAGTAGTCTGTAGCCATAAAGAATGCGCCCAGTACCAAACCACCAGAAAACAGCATATATGCAGGGTCTGCGCCAACAATTAGCGACATAACGATTACTGTAGCAAATATAGATAGTGGTATAGTTGCTGTAATCACTTTTTTGTATATTAGGTATACGCCACCAATAATCAGTGCTATTATACCTGTTTCTCCCAGACAGCCACCACGTACACCAAACAGCATGTTTATCATATCAGGTGCGTGTGTAACTGTGCCACCTGTGGTGAGTATCGCCAGCGGTGTAGCACCAGATACCATATCCACACCCAAATAGCCATTAGCTACAGGCCAGGTGGACATTGCAGATGCAAAAGAAAGGAACATAAAAATCCTAGCCGCTATTGCAGGGTTTGCAAAGTTATCACCTATACCGCCGAACCACTGCTTAACTATAATAATAGCAACAAAGTTACCAATAACCACCATCCATAGTGGTATGGACGCAGGAAGATTGAAAGCAAGTAGCAAGCCTGTTACTACTGCGCTCCAGTCGCCCACTGTTTGTGTCTGTTTTGTAATGCGCCTATATAGGTACTCAAAACCTACCGCAGATGCTACCGATACCAACATAACAAGAAGTGCGTTTATACCAAAAACTATTACAGAAACAATAGCAGCAGGCATAAGAGCCACTACAACCGTCATCATAATAGAGCTTGTAGATATTGCCGACTTAACATGAGGTGAAGGAGCAACTAATAATTTACTAGCCAATTTAATAACCCCCTTATTTTTTCTGCTCACGAAGGAGCTGTTTGCCTAGCCTGTTTGATGTAGGGATAGTTCTTTTTGCTGGGCACACATATGCACAACAACCACATTCCATACACAGACCCACTTTTAGCGCCTCTAGCTTTTCTGTTGCCTTGTGCCTATATGCGCTATCCAGTGCTGCGGGTAACAAGTCCATCGGGCATGCTCTTACACAGCTACCACAACGTATACACGCAGTTTCTGGCTCATTTTCGACATTATCTTGTGAAAAAGCAAGTATCGCATTGTTGTTACGCACAACTGGATAATCATCGCTGGGTACAACAATACCCATCATTGGACCACCCATTAGCAGTTTCTTTACTTCTTTTTTATATCCGCCACAGAACTCTATAACATCGCTAATTTTTGTACCAATTGGCACTGTTACATTGCACGGCTTTTCTACTGCATCACCATCTACAGTCAGCGTTCTTTTTATCAGTGGCTCGCCTGTCTTGATATAATTAAACAGCTTAATAAGTGTTGTTACATTCATAACCACTACGCCAATGTCAGATGGTAGCTTGCCCTCCTGCACTACTTTGCCTGTGCACTCATATATAAGTACTTTCTCTGCACCTTGTGGGTAAACAGCTCTTAGCGATTTTACAGAAACGCCGTCCATCTTGCTACAAGCATTCTGCAATATTTTTATAGCTTCTGGCTTGTTTTCTTCCACTCCTATAATCGCAGTGTCAAGCTTTAGCATTTTTTTCACGATATCTATGCCACCAAGTAGCATATCGGTATCGTCCATCATTGCGCGTGCGTCACAGGTGATATACGGCTCACATTCTGCGCCATTTACCACAAGTGTTGTAACCTCGTCCAGGTTTCTTGGGTTTAGCTTGATATGTGTGGGGAAACCAGCACCGCCAAGTCCCACAAGTCCGCAGTTTTTCGCAGCCTCTATTAGGTCTGCTTGTGTGTTTACTGCAACTGGCTCAAACTCTGCTGTCTCTGTCGCTTCTTTATCCACTGCTATCACAACAGCCTTACAGACACCAGAATATGCAGTGACTACATCACGTATTTCTGTAACTTTACCAGCTACAGAAGAAAAGATAGGTACAGACAAAAAAGCTGTACTTTCGCCTATAAGCTGCCCTGCTTTCACTATATCGCCTATTTTAACAACTGGGTTACATGGTGCACCCATATGCTGTGACATAGGCAGTATAACTACATCGGGCAGTGGCATACTAACAGCTTTTTGTTGCTCTGTATTTTTATTGTGTTTTAGGTGTATGCCATTCAAATGCTTGCTAAAAAAATTGAACACTCGCCTTTTCCTCCATTTGTGAATTATATAAAATGTGCAATTGTGTACTATATTTAATTATGGTTTATTTATGCTATTAATATACGGCATCACTACTTTTAGCGTTAAGCCACTTATAGCACCCATAGCCACGCCAGAGATAACAAGAACAGGTAGTATATATATCATCTCCGGTGTTGCAGCAATTACTGTTGCAAGCGCTAGCTGTGCTATATTATGCGCGATAGCCCCAAAGCAGCTAAGCAGTATATAGTGTTTCTTTATATGTGGGATTTTTAGTAGCAAAACCATAATTATTATGGAAAAAAAACCACCACAAAAACTAAGTGCGCCAGCCGTTATGCTCCGTGTTATAAGCACAAATGACGACTTTAGCACTGCAATTGTCACGCTTGTAGAGAAACCCATAGTAACAAGTGCGTACATGGTTACTATATTGGATAGCCCTAGCTTGACCCCCGGTGGCAATGTAGGTATTACTGGCAACATAGACTCCAGAACCGATAGTATAAGCGCAATAGCAAATAGCAACGCAGTCATTGTAGTTTTTCTTATTTTCTGGCTATTATGCTCTCTGCTCATAAACCGCTCCTCACCTATATACCAACAAAACACTTTGATTGTTTATTATTTGACAATACCCATATACTCTTACTGCCGAAACTCCTTGTAGGAGTTTCGGCAGTTAGGTGTATATCTACTTTATTATTATTTTTCGCTACAGTCACAGTCGTCGCCGCAGTCACAGTCATCACCGCAACCACATCCACAATCCTCTACTTCAGAGAAATCAAATTCTAGGTTTTCTGCACAGTTAGGACAAGCTATTTTTCCCTCTTCTGCCATGTCTTCGTCTATACAAATAATATCGCCACAAGTAGGGCACTCAACCTCATAAACAACTTCAGAGTCGCAGTCCTCTTCGTCATAGTCTTCGTACCAGTCTTCCTCAATAGCTGCTAGGTCATCGTCAATCTCATCAACCTGCTGTGACATTTCTGTCATGCTGTCTTCCATATCAGCTATGGAAAGAGCCATATCATCAATAACATCTAGCATTGCTATCAACATTTTGCCCTCTTTTGTGCTCTCATCCAAGTTGATGCCATCTGCCAAGCCTTTTAGATACGCAACTTTTTCTGTAATTGTCATCATAGTGTTACTCCTATCCGCCGAAAGCCGGCAAGTAAAATTTAATACGGCGTCCGCCGTCGATTAACTAAATTAGTTGTTTACACGCTCCATATAGTCGCCTGTTCTTGTATCTATACGGATTGTCTCGCCTTCCTCAACAAAAAGAGGAACTTTTACCTCTGCACCTGTTTCTAGCACAGCTGGTTTTGTAGCATTTGTAGCTGTGTTGCCAGCAAAGCCTGGGTCTGTTTCTGTGATAACAAGCTCTACAAAATTTGGTACTTCTACGCCGAATACATTACCTTTGTAAGAAAGAACTTTAACATCTGTGTTCTCTTTTACAAATTTAAAGCTATCGCTAAGAATATTACCACTGATTGGCAAGTTCTCATAAGTCTCATTGTCCATGAAGTAGTGTAGGTCGCCATCTGCATATAGGTATTGCATCTCACGTCTTTCTACAATAGCAGGAGGAAACTTGTCAGTAGGGTTGAAAGTTCTCTCAACAACTGCACCACTGATTACGTTCCTGATTTTTGTTCTAACAAACGCTGCACCTTTACCTGGTTTTACGTGTTGGAACTCTATGATTTGGAATACATTTCCTTCCATATCAAAAGTTACGCCATTTCTAAATTCGCCAGCTGAAATCATAATTAATGCTCCATTCCACCGTATACTACGGCACAAAATTTATTATTTTGTATGCTAATGTAACTATATAAAACAACTACCCGCACACTTTATTTGACTACAAATTATGCAAAACTGCACAACCCCTATTAATACGTATATAATATTAACATAATAATGCACACTTTGCAACAGTTTTTGCACAAAAACTTAATTTATTATTGTTTTATAGCAATATATCCTGTTTGTATTGATTTTAATTGTTTAGCACTAACAACTCTTTTGTAGATGTTGTTATAATATCTGCCCCGTTTTCACCTATATATACCATGTCTTCTATTCTAACGCCGAATTTGCCAGCCAAATATACACCTGGCTCTACTGTCATTACATGACCTACTTCTACCACACCTTTTGCAGTTGGTGAGTATCTTGGGTCTTCGTGAATTTCAAGGCCTAGTGAGTGTCCAGTACCATGACCAAAGCACTTCTCGTAGCCAGCAGCATTTATTAGGTCCCTGCCTGCTTTATCAACTGCTACGTTGCTCTCACCTATTTTTATAGCAGCGTGTGATGCAAGATTTGCTTTTAGTACTGTGTCATACACTTTTTCCATCTCTGGTGTTGTGTGCCCTATAGCCACTGTACGTGTCATATCAGAGCAATATCCATCAGCTTTTGTACCAAAGTCCATAGTAACAAAGTCACCATTTTCTATTTTCTTGTGAGATGGTACGCCATGTGGCAAGCTAGAGTTCACACCAGAAACCATTATAGTGTCAAAGCTTGTACCTTCTCCACCAAGTTCTGTCATTTTTCTTTCAAGCTCAGTAGCTGCTTCTATCTCTGTCATGCCTGCTTTTAGGAAACCACACATATATGTGAATGTTTTGTCTGCAATAGCTTGTGCTTTTCTCATAGAAACAAGCTCAGCTTCGCTTTTGTGAGCACGCAAATCAATGATAATGTCGCTAAGCTCATTAGTATCTACTATAGTACGGTTAGGCAGTTTATCTCTCATTGTAGTAAAGCTTCTTAGTGTCATATACTCGGACTCTACCGCAACAGTTTTCACGTTATTATCTGCTAGTATTTTTTCTACTTGCTCATATGTATTTTCCTGCAAAATAACTTCTGCATTTTTTATAATGTTCTTTGCTTTCTCTATATACCTAAAATCTATTATCATATATGCTGATTTTTTAGTAACTACAAGTGTGCCAGCAGATGAACGCATACCTGTAAAGTAGTAACGTGAAACATCGGATGTAATTAGCGCACAGTCAATATTCTCTGGTAGTCTTTGCATCAATTTTTCTAGATTTGTCATTTCAATGCTCCATTCTGCCGCTTCACATCGGCACAAATATATTAAAATATGGCTATCTTAATCATTGTGAAGTAAAAACGATTAAGCGTGTTATTGGTATTATACAGTGCTATCACGGCTTTGTAAAGCCATAAAATAAATTTTTACAAAAAAGATTATTTCTTCTTACTTTTCTTAATATATGCACTCACTATAGGTTTTTCTATCCACCTTTTTGCGTGCAATAATACATTTTTTTCTATCTCGAATGGCTCTACCAATATCGCCATACAGCCCACTCTGCGTGCGCATAGAATATCAGTAAAAATCTGGTCACCTATAAGTGCAGTTTCTTTTATAGATACTTTCAGCAGTTTTAGTGCCGTTAATACATTGCCCTTTAATGGTTTTTTCGCCATTGCTATGTACTCAAGCCCCAGTTTTTTTGCAAATGGTGCTACTCTGCGCTCTGTGTTGTTAGAAATAAGCATCAGGCGTATACCTGCTTTTTTCTGCACATCCAGCCATGTCAGCACTTTTTCGTTTGGTATGGGGTTGCTATGTGTTGTTAGGGTGTTATCCACATCTAGCAACAATGTAGTAATACCGTACTTTACCAAAAACTCCGTCGGTATATCATATATCCTAGTAAACATATGGTTTGGGTGAAAAACTGACATATCGTGCTCCATTCTTGCCTAAACTACAAAAATGTACTTCGGCTTTATTCTGCAAATAAACTTTTCTCACTACTACGAAAAATCAGGCGAGTGAAAACTCACCCGCCTGATTGTTAGATTAAATCTTATTTAAACTTACGTTTGCGAGCAGCCTCAGACTTTTTCTTACGCTTTACAGAGGGCTTTTCATATTGCTCTCTTTTCCGAAATTCAGCCAAACCGCCTGATTTCGCGCAAGATCGCTTAAAACGCCGTAGTGCTCTGTCAAGAGACTCATTATCTTTAATTCTTATTTCTGCCATTATCTTATCCCTCCCCACGCCACACGGCCGGAGTTATATCAGCTCATATGAGCGATACCCCAAATTAATTTCGCTCCATATATGAAACGACTTTACATATTATACACTATACAAAACGGCTTTGTCAAGCATTTTCTGCAAATTAATAATATTTTTTTAGGCTTTATTATTTCACTACAGTGTTATATAGTTTTCCTGGCACATAAATCTCTTTTACAACTGTCTTGCCATCTGTTGCTTGTGCAAAGTCCGCCTGTGCTGATGCAATTTCTTTTACTTGTGCCTGTGTTGCATCTGCTGGTATGCTTATCCTTGCTTTTATCTTGCCATTCACCTGTAGCACTATCTCAACAGTCGACTCCACACATTTAGCTTCATCAAATGTTGGCCATGTGCGCTCTGTTAGCATTTTTTTGTTGCCACGTAGCTCGTTCATTTCTTCTGTTGCGTGTGGTGCAAAAGGATTTGCAAGTAGCATCATAGTGTCAAGCTCTGTCTTTGTTATGCTACCCTTAGCGTAGATATCATTAAGCGCTGCCATCATTGTTGCGATAGCAGTATTAAATTTAAGCGCCTCTATATCCTGTGTTACTTTCTTTATCATACGGTGGAAAGTAGCCTCTAGGTCCTCGCTGTAGCCATCTTTGCCATTGCATATATCCATAAGACCCCATAGCCTATCCACAAAGCGCTTACAGCCTTTTATAGAAGATGTGTTCCAAGGAGCAGTTTTCTCAAAGTCGCCCATGAACATCTCGTATAGACGTAGTGTGTCTGCGCCATACTGGCTTACTATATCATCTGGGTTTACTACATTGCCTTTGGATTTTGACATTTTCTCGCCATTCTCGCCCAGTATCATACCATGGCTTGTGCGTTTCATATATGGCTCTTTTGTAGACACCATGCCAATGTCATATAGGAACTTGTGCCAGAAGCGTGAGTAAAGTAGATGCAGTGTTGTGTGCTCCATACCACCATTGTACCAGTCAACAGGCATCCAGTAGTCCAGTGCCTCTTTTGTTGCTAGCCTGTCAGGGTTGCATGGGTCACAGTAGCGCAAGAAGTACCAAGAAGAACCAGCCCACTGTGGCATTGTGTCAGTTTCACGTTTTGCAGCTCCACCACAGCATGGACAAGTAGTGTTTACCCAGTCTGCTAGGTTGGCTAGTGGAGATTCGCCATTCTCGGTAGGCTCATAGCTATCTACATTTGGTAGTAGCAGTGGTAGCTCGCTCTCAGGTATTGGCACATATCCACATTTATCACAGTGTACGATAGGGATAGGCTCGCCCCAGTATCTCTGGCGTGAGAATACCCAGTCACGTAGCTTGTAGTTTACTTTTGCATAGCCTTTTTCGTGCTCTGCAAGCCACTCTATTATCTTTTTCTTAGCATCATCAACAGAAAGCCCGTCAAGTATCTCAGAGTTTACCATCTCGCCTGTGTCACAGTCTGTGAAAGCTTCCTCGTCTACATTGCCGCCCTTTACTACTTCTATGATTGGCAGGTCAAATTTCTTTGCAAACTCCCAGTCACGTGTATCATGCGCTGGTACAGCCATAATAGCACCTGTACCATATGTCATAAGCACATAGTCGGACACAAATATAGGTAGCTCTTTGCCATTTACAGGGTTTATACCACGCACGCCGTCAAGGCAAACGCCAGTTTTATCTTTTGCCATCTCTGTACGTTCAAACTCGCTCTTGCGTGATGCCTGTTGTTTGTATTCCTCTATAGCGTCCATATTTGTTAGTTTGTCCGCCCATTTTTCTATATATGGGTGCTCAGGAGAGATAACCATATATGTTGCACCAAAAAGTGTATCGGGACGTGTTGTATAAACTGTCAGTGTTTCACCAGCTGTTGTGCCAAAGTTTACCTCTGCACCTGTGGAGCGACCAATCCAGTTTATTTGGCTTGTACGCACACGGTCTATATAATTAACCTCATCAAGGTCGTCTATTAGTCGCTGTGCATACTCTGTGATTTTTAGCATCCACTGGCTCTTTACCTTGTGGATAACTTCGCTACCACAGCGCTCACAACCACCGTTTACAACTTCCTCATTTGCAAGCACGCATTTACAAGAAGTACACCAGTTTACAGCCATTTCTTTTTTGTATGCTAGGTCTTTTTTGAACATCTGCAAGAATATCCACTGTGTCCATTTGAAATATGCAGGGTCTGTAGTATTAACTTCCCTGTCCCAGTCAAACGATAGTCCCAAGCTCTGTAGCTGTGCTTTATAGCGCTCTACATTGTCCGCTGTTACAATCTCAGGATGTATTTTGTTCTTGATAGCAAAGTTCTCTGTAGGCAGACCAAAAGCGTCCCAGCCCATTGGATAAAGTACATTATATCCCTCTAGTCTGCGTTTTCTTGATACTATATCAAGCGCAGTATAAGAGCGTGGGTGTCCCACGTGTAGCCCAGCACCGGATGGATATGGGAACTCAACAAGAGCATAGTATTTAGGCTTTGTGTAGTCTGTAGATGTAGAAAAACTTTTTTCATCAGCCCAGCGTTTTTGCCACTTAGGCTCAATATCTTTAAAATTATATTCCAAAACTGTCACCTCTAAAAAATATTAATAATATAAATTAGTCTTTTGCTGTATCTAGTATATCTGATAAATCCACACGTGGTGCATCGCCCCACAGACGCTCTAGGCTATAAAAATCCCTAGTTTCGTGGTGGAAGATATGTGCAATAATATCGCCGTAATCCAGAAGTACCCACACAGCTGATTGATAACCCTCTTTGCGACGTGGCTCGTAGCCTGCTTTTGTCATTTGGTTCTCTATTTCCTCTGCAAGCGCCTTTACCTGAACATTGCTCTTACCAGATGCTACTACAAAGTAGTCACCCAGAGTTGTAAGTCCGTTTAGGTCTATCGCTGTGATATCGATACCGTGTTTGCTATCCAGTGCTTTCACCATTAGCTCCACTTGTTCTTTTGATGATAAACTCATACTTATTGTTCCTCGCTTTCTACATATTGTTCATATGCTCTTAGCGTGTCCTCACAAATTATCAGTCCACGCTTTGTTAAATCCTTAATTGTAAATTCTAACGCATAAGCCATGCTTTCGTCAAGAGATTTTTCTACTAACTTACGCAAAACATCCACATCTGGGTAGTCACGCTCTGCAGATGTAAAGTCAGCAAGATATATTATCTTGTCCAGCAGTGTCATGTCTGCACGTGCAGATGTATGGTAACGCACAGAATTTATTATCTCTATATCAGTTATTCCCAGCTCTTTTTCTATATACACAGCACCAGCCCATGAGTGTAGTAGTTTTGGCATTTCTCTTAGCACTTTCTCTGGTGGGTAGTCACTGCTATTTGGTGCATTTAGTATCATCTCCACCATATCACCGCTGTCCATATTCTTGCAAACATCGTGCAGTACAGCCGCTACAGCCGCACTTTCCACATCAGCTCCATAGATTTCTGCAAGATGTCTTGCTTGTACTTCCACAGCCAGTGTATGTAGGTATCTGTCGTGTACCACTAGCTTTTGCACCACATCACGTAGTTCCTGTGCAGAGTGTCTCATTTGATATAACGTATTTTGCATAATATATCCCTCTACTTTTCTTGGAACACCCAGCGACCTTCCCATTTTCCTAAAGTCGCTACGTACTTTTGTCGAAGAAATCTCGACTACTGGGTTATTTAGCAGTATAATCCTAACATTTTCCTTTGTCAAGAGCTCTACTTTTTCTTTTATAATATTTTTGTCCTCGTCACCACGCATAACAACTAACAGAGTAGACATCTCTGCCAGTCTTTGCCATTCGCGCCACTGCTCAAATATCATCAGCATATCACTGCCTATTAGTAAGAAAAACTCATCTTCTACGTACTTGGTCTTTAGGTGGCTTATAGTATCCACCGTGTAGCTTTTTCCGCCACGGTCTATCTCCCAGCTATCCACCATAACACTCGTCAAGTGCGTAGTAGCTATGCTACACATTTGAGTCCTGTGCTCTCCACTAGCCAGATAGTCTGTGCGTTTGTGGGGCGGGGTTGCTGCTGGCATAATAATCATACGGTCATAACCACAACCCAAAATATACTCGCAAACAGCTACGTGCCCATTGTGTATGGGGTTAAATGTACCACCATATAGTACAATTTTCGCCATAAAATGCTCCTTTGCTTTATGTTGGTACGCAATATAATAAAATGCATACTGCTGATAAAATATTTTATAGCATAACTATCTAGTAACCTATTTTAGCCTTTAGGAAGCTGTATTATAGTTTTTTTCTCATTCTTTTTATAAATGATTATTTTTCTGCCGATAACCTGTACTATATCACATTTTATCAGTTGCTGTATTTTCTCTGAATAAAACTTTGTGTTTTCCTGAGCATTCTCAAGTACGGATATTTTTATTAGCTCTCTCGCTGTTAGTGCGTCACTTATTTGTAGCATAACATGCTCGCTTATTCCGCCTTTACCTATTTGCAGTATAGTGTCTATCTCTACTGCCATCGACCTTAGTATTGCTCTTTGCTTTGTTGTTAACATTATTTTTGCTCCATCTCTCTTATTGTTGTATTTATATTAATACTATCGACCAAACACTTGCTTGTAATAATATCAAATCTTATAGTAATTATCTGTTTGCTAGTTTTTCTTGTAGCTTTTGCAGTGCATTGCCACGGTGGCTAATGCTGTCTTTTTGCTCTGCGGATAGCTCTGACATACTGCTATCACCTACCATGAATATAGGGTCATAGCCAAAACCATTCTCACCACGTGGTGCAGTACCTATATACCCCTCGCAAGTGCCCTCTGCCTCCACTATGTCGCTTTCTCCCAGCACACAGCATATAGCAGAAACAAACCTTGCAGTGCGTTTCTCTTTTGGGGTATCAGCTAGGTTTTTTAGCAGTAGATTATATCTATCTATGTCTGTTACAGCATCTGCTCCGCCATATCTTGCAGAATACACCCCAGGCTCACCACCCAGTGCATCCACACACAGCCCACTATCGTCGGATACCACAGCTGTTCCTGTAGCTTTGTGTATAGCTAGTGCCTTTATCCTTGCATTTTCTGCAAATGTAGTGCCTGTTTCTTCTGGCTCTATATTAACACCCATTTCTTTTTGTCCAAAAACCTCAAAACCCAGTGGCTCCAGTATTCTTTTGAACTCTACAAGTTTATGTGCATTATTTGTTGCAACAATCAGTTTCATCAGTGGTACTCCTCCATTAGTAGTATATTTAGCAGGTGCAAAACATCAGTCTTTACCTTGCTAAGTATATTATTCTTCCTCGAAAAGCAGTGCTTGTGCATACTCACTTGCTATAAACGGTTTTAGGTCCTCTATACCTTCACCCACACCTATAAACTTGATAGGTATGTTTAGCTGCTCTTTTATGGAGATAACCACACCACCTTTTGCAGTGCCGTCAAGCTTGGTTAGCACTATGCCTGTTACGCCACTCGCTTCTGCAAACTGTTTAGCTTGGTTAAGCCCATTTTGCCCAGTAGTTGCATCTATAACTAGCAGTATTTCCTTACTGTTATCAGGTGCTTCACGCTCGATAATACGGTTCATTTTAGACAGCTCGTCCATTAGGTTCTTTTTATTATGCAGTCTGCCAGCTGTGTCACAGATAATAACATCTGCACCACGCGCCCTACCTGCTGTTATGGTGTCAAACACTACAGCCGCAGGGTCTGCACCCTCTGCATGGCGGATAATTTGGCAGTTATTTCTTTTCGCCCAAACTTCTAGCTGTTCGCCAGCCGCCGCACGGAAAGTATCAGCAGCGCCTATTATTACAGTTTTGCCCATGCCTTGCAAATGGTGTGTTATCTTGCCTATTGCTGTTGTTTTGCCCACACCATTAACACCAACCATCATTACTACAGTTGGCTTGCCAGATAGGTCCAGACCCTCATCAGGCTCTAGTAGCTCTACTATTATCTCACGTAGCTCATAGCGCAACTGTGTTGCCTCTATTGGCTTTCTTTTCATCTTAGCGCCAAGTATAGAGCAAATCTTACCAGATGTTGCAACGCTTACATCAGCAAGTATCAGTATCTCCTCTAGTTCTTCCAGAGTATCCTCAGTTAGTTTGCCTGCAAATTTATCTATCTCCATAGATATGTTATTTCGTGTTTTTTTCAGTCCGTTCTTTAAAAAATCAAAAAATCCCAAGACGCACCTCCATATTATTTTTTCGGGTCATACTACCCTGTTATAGATTTAGGTCCAGTTTCTCCTCTAGCTCGCTTACATTTAGTTTTAGCAGCTTGGAAACGCCCTCTTCTTCCATTGTTACACCATACAGCACATCGGCTTCTTCCATTGTGCCACGACGGTGAGTAATCGCAATAAACTGTGTATTCCTTGCCATCTTGCGCAGGTACATGGCAAATCTATTTACATTCACATCATCAAGTGCCGCTTCAATCTCATCTAGCAGTACAAATGGTGCTGGGCTTACTTTTAGTATAGCAAAATATATACAAATAGCAACAAAAGCTTGCTCGCCACCGGATAGCGCAGTTAAGTTCTTGATTATCTTGCCTGGTGGTTGTACAAATATGTCAATGCCTGTTTCTAGTGGGTTTTCTGGCTCTGTAAGTGTGATTTGCCCTTTACCACCACCAAAAAGCTCACGGAATATATCCGAAAAATGGTAGCTAATTTCTGCAAATTTTTCGAGAAAAATGCTACTCATTTCAGATGAAAGTTGTGTTATCATCTTGATTAGCTCACTCTTTGCATTCTCAACATCGGCTATCTGGCTTTTCAAAAACTCATATTGCTCAGACACATGGTCATATTCCTCTATAGCAGCAACATTTACAGTGCCCATGCTCTTTATGCGTGATTTAAGCTCTGCCAGACGTCTATTAGCAGCTGCAAAGTCCTCGATTTTTATAGCAATCTCGGCTGCCTCCGTCCTACTCAGCTCATATTCTTCCCACATCTGAGAAACAATGTTGTCATTCTCAGATATCAGTGATTTTTGCCTTTCTTCCAGCCTGCCGTACTCCAGCGAGATATTCTCGCGCTGTGAGCTTGCCTCTTTTTCTCTTTTGCGTAGCTGTGTAGTTTCTTGCTCCAGCTCTCTGCTTTCATTTTGCTTGGTAGCAATTGCAGTTTGCATCTCCGCTATAGCAGCGCCCGAGTTCTCTGTTAACTCTGTAACAGCTGCCATTTTAGCTGCGATGTCTGCATTTTTATCCATCAGCTCTTGCTTTTGCTCGTTTATCTGCCTAACAAACTCTGCATGGTTTGTTCTGTCCAGCTCCAAATTCTCTAGTTGTGTTGTTGCCTGTGCATAGTCCTTAGAGCCCTCTGCTAGTGCTATCTCCATAGCAGATATTTCGCCAGATAGAACATCTATCTTCGCTATTATATCCTCACGCTTTGCAGTTAGTGCAGTCAGCTCGCTCGCTAGCTTTGTTAGGTCATTTTCCAGTGCATCTGCAAGCTGTGCAGATGATATACTCTGCCCTTTCAGCTCCTCTACACGCTTTGTCAGTGTTTCTATCTCCAGTGCTATGCGGTTTTTACGCTCACCAGCATCCTCAATAGCCATACTCAGTCGCTTTTTCTCATTCTCTGCTACCAGTGTATCTTCTTTGCAAGTGCGCATTTCGGCATCAATGCCAGCAACAGTAGCGCGTATTGTGTTGCACTCGCTTGTCAGGTTTTCGGTTTGACTACCTATCTCCTCTAGGCTAACAGACAGCTCTTTTGCTTGTGCCTGTAGCTCATCTATCTGGTTTTTCCTGCTAAGTAATGCACCACTCTTACCAGATGAACCACCGGTCAGTGAACCACCAGTGTTTATCACCTGTCCATCAAGTGTTACTATCCTATATCTGTTGCCACATTTCTTACCAATGACTACAGCACTATCCATATCCTCTGCTATAATCACCCTACCCAGTAGACGGTTAATTATCTGTGTGTATTTACTCTCCACACTCACAAGGTCAGCGGCAACAGCTATGTAACCATCAAGGTTATTATAGTTTTCCTGTATGTTTTGCCCAGATTTTATAGACTGCACAGGCAAGAAAGTTGCACGTCCTGCGTTTGCATCTTTAAGCATATTGATAGCACGTTTAGCTGTCTGGTCGTCCTCCACTACGATATTTTGCAGTGCAGCACCAAGCGCTATTTCCATAGCTATGGTATATCGCTCATCAACATTTATAAGTGTGGACAAAGTGCCATGTATGCCACTAAGTGCACCTTGCTCACTGCGTTTCATAACAAACTTAACACTCCCTGCAAAGCCCTCCATATTTTTTTCCATATCGGCTAGCAGTTGTGCCTTTTGCAGTTTTTTACCTATGTCGCTTTCCAGTGTTCTATACTTGTTATCTAGCTCATCAAGTGTTTGTTGTTTTCCACGCAGTTTATATTCATAGCCATTCTTGCTGTTCATCAGTGACTGTGCATCGTCTGTCAGTTTCTCTATAAACTCCTGTGTGTGGCGGTATTCCTCTTGCAGAGATGTATAGTTTTCTTCCTCTGTGCTACCAGTTTTTAGAGCTTCTAGGCGTGATATTGTTTCTTCTATCAGCGTTGCGGAGCTCTCTTTGGATACCAGCGCACTACTCTTACTCTCGCTTATTTGGTCGCGCTGTAGGTTTATTCTGCGTATGCTATCCTCTGTTTCTGCCTGTTGCACACGCATAGCAGCCATATTCTCTCTGGATTTTGTAACACTATATGCAAGCGTTTCTTTTTTCTGCTGTAGCACAGATATATTATCGCGTATCTCTGCTGTTTCGCTATCAATTTTAGCTGCACTCTGTCCACTCTGTTGCAGTCTATTTTCAAGCTCTGCTATGCTCTGCTCGTTATGCCCTATATCATTTTGCATAACCGCATGGTTTACTTTTGCGTTAGAAACAGTTTCCTCTAGCTCTCTTATTTCCTTGCGCTTGTTATCAATATATATAACATACTGCTGTTGTTGCAGTGTGCACTGTTCCAGCTTTTGTTCTATTTCTTCTAGCTCACGCACTATCTCGTTTCGCTCACCACGTGATACCAGTATCTTGTCCTCTAGCTCACGCAGTTGCTCTTTGAGCTTTTCCAGTCTATCCACCCAAATGCCCAGCTCCAAAGACTTGCGTTCTTCCATAAATACCACGAATTTTTTTGCCTTTTCGCTCTGTATACGCAGTGGCTCCACACGTTCTTCAAGACCTAGCAAAATATCACGCAGACGTATTAAGTTTTCTTCCGTACGTACTAGGCTTTTCTCTGCCTCTCCCTTGCGGTAGCGGTATTTGCTTATACCAGCCGCTTCCTCAAAAATCTCGCGCCTTTGCTGGCTCTTTACACTTATAATCTCAGCGATTTTGCCCTGCTCTATAATAGAATAACCGTCACGACCAAGACCTGTATCCATAAACATCTGGTGGATATCTCTAAGTCGCACAGCATTTTCATTGAGCTTATACTCACTCTCACCACTACGGTAGAGTTTTCTGGTAATTATGACCTCATCATTATCTATAGCTATAGCCCTATCGGTGTTGTCTATAGCAAGCGAAACCATAGCGAACCCCTGTTGCTTGCGCCCCTGTGTGCCACCAAAGATAACATCTTCCATCTTAGCGCCACGTAGCGACTTAACAGACTGCTCACCAAACACCCACTTGACAGCATCGCTGACATTGCTTTTTCCGCTACCATTAGGGCCAACTATTGCTGTTATCCCGTCTTCAAATGATAATTTAGTTTTATCTGCAAAAGATTTAAAGCCTGTTAGCTCTACCCCTTTAAGTTTCATTTGTCAGCCCCGTTCTGTAATTATATAATCTTCGTCCATATCTCGTAAAATCTTGTACTCTATATCATACCCCAAACTATGTAGTTTCGTCAAGTTACCACGCTTTTGCCCCAATATCTGGGAGGCTCTCCTGTGGCAGATTTGTATCAGAAACCTGTTTGTGCCATAGTTTTGCAGCTTTTTTACTATCTCGTCAAGGTAAATAGCGCTCTTGCACAGCTCACCAAATGCTTGGTGGTAGCAACCAGCGACTATCTTTGCTTCCATATCCGTAGATGCGTGTAGCCCCAGCCTTATCAGCTCTATGTTGTTATCACGTATAAGCCTGATTATTTTCGCACATAGCGGTAGTGTTTCTTCCACATTTGGCGGTGAATATTCACCACTTTTGCACAGGTCTGCAAGCTCTGTATTTTCTAGCACCACTGTTGGAT
Organism: uncultured Oscillospiraceae bacterium; assembly: GCA_964369345.1. Classification (GTDB taxonomy): domain Bacteria; phylum Bacillota; class Clostridia; order Oscillospirales; family Ruminococcaceae; genus Angelakisella. The sequence continues at coordinate 10,024 of CAYJFF010000017.1, read as the reverse complement.
AAACCCGCATAGTATCTGGTGCTAGTGCTACAAGCTCCTGCGCTGTTTGGTAGTCTGAGTGCTGTGTAGCTCCATATAGCCCCGTCATCATCTGTAGCCCCAGTGAGAAACCCCACTCTTTTATAAGTGTGGCAGCTTTTCGCACATCATCTGCTGTGTGCCCACGCTTATTAAGCCCTAGCACATCATTATCCATACTCTGTGCGCCAAGCTCTATAGATGTCACACCATATTTTTTCAGTACAGCAAGTACTTCTTCGTCTATTGCGTCTGGCCGTGTAGATATCCTAATACCTACAATCCTATCCACCTGCAAAAACTCCTGCACACTCTCCAGTAGCTCTACCATAAAACCACGCTCTATAGCCGTAAAACTACCACCAAAGAACGCAATCTCTAGCTGTTTTTTGCCATACTCCAGCGCTGTTTTGCAAGTTTGCTTGACTTCTGCAACTGTTGGTGGCATTTGTGCGCCAGATATCACCCGTTGGTCACAGAAACTGCACTGCTGTGGACAGCCACTATGTGGCACAAAAATCGCGATATTAGTTGTCACTTGCCTCACCCATTAGCTCCAGTGCTTCTTTTGCAGCTAGCTGCTCTGCACTTTTTTTGCTACCTGCTTGTCCTCTGCCTATAACATTGCTATTCAGCCTTACTTCCACAACAAACTCTTTTCTGTGGTCGGGGCCTTTTGCATCCACTAGCACATAGCTCACTTTTTCCTCTGGGTTTTGCTGTATTATCTCCTGCAATATAGTCTTGTAGTCTATAAACTGCATAGTGCTTTTTTGCTCTAGCTCATTCTCTACAAAGCCTAGTATAAACTTAGTCGCTGGCTCTATGCCACCATCTAGGTATATGCCTGCTATCATAGCCTCAAACGCATCACTAAGCACGGACGCACGCTCTCTACCACCTGTTAGCTCCTCGCCCTTGCCCAGTTTCAGCTCTTTTCCCAGCTCTATTTTATTTGCAAATTTATACAGCGATTTCTCGCACACTAATGACGCTCTTATCTTTGTTAGGTCGCCCTCATCCAGATGAAATTTATGATAGATATAATCGGACACTGCAATAGAAAGCACTGCATCACCCAGAAACTCCATACGCTCATTGCTCTCCATAGGCGTGCGTGATTCGTTTGCGAAAGATGAATGTGTTAGTGCCCTATCCAAGATTTTTTTGTTTTTAAAAGTATATCCAAGTCTTTTTTCTATTCCCATTGCAATCTCCAATTCCCATAAATTACTGTGAGCTAGTTTCTGCTATAGCGTTTTGTAGTGTTTCTACAATTTTGTTATCCACGCATAGTTTAGCCTGACGTATAGCATTCTTAAACGCTATGCTATCCGATGAGCCGTGTGCTTTAACAACAGGTTTTTGAGTACCCACTACCATAGCACCACCATATTTTTTTGCACTAAACTTATCTTTAAAGACATCAAGCTGTTTTTTTACAAACAATGCGCCAATTTTTGTAGCAAGGCTTGTAAGGAACATATCTTTCATCTCATTTTTCATCATAGCACCCATACCCTCGGTTAGCTTGAGGATGATATTGCCTGTAAATCCATCACAAACAGCAACATCACAGCCACCCAGCGGTATCTCACGTGCCTCTATATTGCCTGTAAAATTTAGCGAAGAAGCTTTCAGGCGTTCATATGCACCCAGTTGCAGGTCAGTTCCTTTTGTTTCCTCTGCACCAATATTTACAAGTGCAACACGTGGGTTTTTAACACCCATAACTTTATTCATATAAACAGAGCCCATCATACCAAACTGCTGTAGCATTTCTGGCCTGCACTCGGCATTTGCACCAGAGTCCATAAGCATATAGCTACCTGTAGATGTTGGTATAACACAGCCAATAGCAACTCTCTTGACACCTTTCATACGCTTGGTGATAAAAGTAGCGCCAACTGTTACAGCACCTGTGCTACCAGCACTTACAAACGCCTCACACTCACCATTTGCAACAAGCTCAAACGCCTTGTACATAGAAGAATTATTATACTCTTTTAGTAACTTCGTTGGGTCTTCTTCCACTGGCATAACTTGTGGAGCATCTACTAGCTCTATTCCCTCAAGGCTGATGTTATTCTCTGTTGCTACTTTTTTCATCACAGCTACGTCGCCAGCCATCATTATCTGCACGCCAAGCTCACGCACTGCCATTTCGCTACCTTTCATTATATCCAGTGGTGCGTTATCACCACCAAAGGCATCTACTGCTATTTTCATCATTGTAATTACCCCCTAAATATTTATGTCTTTACAATATTTATCCATCGCTGTTAATGCTCGCTCTGCTAGTGCTGTGTACCTTGCCTCTTTCCCCTTTATCTTTTCTGGGAATGGTGGCAACAACCCCATACTACAGCCCATAGGCTGGAAATCTACTATGTTTTTATCGCTGATGTAATTGCACAACGCACCAAGCATGGTGTCTATTGGCGGTGGTGCTATCTCTTTGCCATTCAGGCGTGCTACCATAGCTTTTGCAGCCATTAGCCCACTAGCGGTGGACTCCATATAGCCCTCTACTCCTGTTATCTGCCCTGCAAATGATATGCGCCTATCCTGCCTAAACGAGAATGTTCCGTCGAGCAGTTTTGGCGAGTTTATAAATGTATTTCTATGCATAACGCCATAGCGTACAAACTCTGCTTTTTCTAGCCCCGGTATCATAGAAAACACACGTTTTTGCTCTGGGAAACGCAGGTTTGTCTGGAAACCAACTATGTTATACAGGCTACCATCTTCGTTTTCTTTGCGCAGTTGCAAGTTTGCATATGGTCGTCTATCCGTATGTGGGTTGATGATACCTACAGGTCGCATAGGGCCATAACGTATGGTGTCCTTACCACGCTTTGCCATTACTTCTATAGGCATACAACCCTCATAAACCTTAAAATACTCACGCTCAAAATCATGTAGTGGTGCAGTTTCTGCATTAACAAGAGCCTCATAAAAAGCGTCGTACTCTGCTTCATCAAATGGGCAGTTAATGTAGTCTGCATCACCTTTGCCATATCGTGATGCAAAAAATGTTTTATCAAAATCTATAGAGTCTTTTGTTATAATAGGTGCTGACGCATCATAGAAGCTAAGGTACTTTTCCCCACACAGCTTGCCTATTTCGTCTGCAAATGCGCTTGATGTCAGTGGACCTGTGGCTATAATTACGTTGCCATCTGGTATTTCTGTAACCTCGCCAGGTACCACAGTTATTAGTGGGTGGCTAGTTATTCTCTGTGTAACCATATCCGAAAATTTTTCTCTATCCACTGCCAATGCACCACCAGCGCTAACAGCTGTAGCATCTGCACACTCTAGTATTAGCGAGCCAAGTGCTCTCATCTCAGACTTTAGCAGTCCTGCTGCCGAGGCTGTTTTTGTTGATTTAAGTGAATTTGAGCATACAAGCTCTGCAAAGCCTGCGTATCCGTGTGCGTTAGAGTATTTCTGTGGTTTCATCTCGTATAGCTCTACGCTAATGCCACTCTGTGCCAATGTCCACGCGGCATCACACCCTGCAAGGCCTGCGCCTATTACCTTTACTGTCATCTATTTATTCACCTTTTTTTACAAAACCACAGCCCTCTTTTAGGCAATGTGTTTTCTTCATCTTTCCAGTTGTCTTAAACAATGTAGATTCGCACTCTGGGCACTTGTCTATAGTAGGGGTATCCCATGTCATAAATGTGCAAGTTGGGTTATCCTCACAGCCATAGTATGTTCTGCCCTTTTGGGATTTTTTAGCAAGCACACGTTTGCCACATATTGGGCAAAAGCCACCTGTTTCTTTTACTATCTTCTTTGTGTTCTTGCAGTCTGGGAAACCTGGGCACGCCAAGAATTTACCAAAACGGCCATGTTTTATAATCATATTTTTGCCACAAAGGTCGCAGACAATGTCAGTTTCTTCTTCAGGCACTTTCATTCGCTTGCCTTCCATATTCTTCTCTGCCTGCTGTAGTGTTTCCTCAAAATCTGAGTAAAACTCGCCCATCATGCTACGCCAGTCCACTTCGCCTTCCTCTATATGGTCAAGCTTATCTTCCATACCAGCGGTGAACTTTGCATCAACAATATTCGGGAACTGCTCACGCATTAGCTGTGTTGTAACCTCGCCAAGCGCCGTAGGTTTTAGAATTTTTTGTTCTCTTTCCACATAGCCACGTTGCTGTACTGTGGTTATTGTAGGTGCATATGTGCTCGGTCTGCCTATGCCGTATTCCTCTAGGTCTTTTATCAGTGTAGCCTCTGTATAGCGTGGTGGTGGCTGTGTAAAGTGCTGGTTAGGCTCTATTTTCTCGGCGATTAGTTTATCACCCTGTACCAGCTCTGGTAGACGTGTATTTTCCTCGTCACCATCAGCATCATAGCCACTTAGTGCTGTAAAACCATCAAACTTAACACTAAAGCCCGATGACTTGAATTTGTGCTGTGCAACCTCTATATCCACTGATATAGTATCAAAGATAGCCTCTGTCATTTGGCTAGCAATAAATCTCTCCCAAATTAGCTTATACACCCTGTACTGCTCTGTGTTCAGGCTGTCTTTTACCTTTATAGGTGAAAGCTCCGGCATTGTTGGTCTTATCGCCTCATGTCCATCTTGCGCGCTCTTTTTTGTCTTGAACACACGTGGAGATGCCAGTGTATATTCTTTGCCATGGTTTGCTAGTATATAGTTATTTGCATCACTTAGCGCCTCTGCAGATATACGTAGGGAGTCCGTTCTCATATAAGTGATAAGACCGACAGCACCCAGACCCTCTACCTCTACGCCCTCATATAGCTCCTGCGCTATTTTCATAGTACGCCTAGCTTGGTAGCCCAGTTTGCGAGATGCATCTTGTTGCAATGTAGATGTGATATATGGTGGTGGTGGTGATTTTTTTCTTGTGCCTTTTTTCACGTTGCCAACTACAATATCTTGTCCATCTATCTCTGCCAAAATTTCTTTTGCTTGGCTCTCTGTAGCTATCTCAACTTTTTTGCCATTCTTGCCATGATATTTAGAGGTAAAAGCCTTGCTCTCTTTGTCAGCTTTCTGGAACATAGCATCAATAGACCAGTATTCCTCTGGTGTGAACGCCCTTATCTCTTCTTCTCTATCTACAATCATCCTAACAGCGACAGACTGCACACGTCCAGCAGATAGGTTTGAGCGGACCTTTTTCCACAAAAACGGGCTAAGCTTATAACCCACAAGCCTATCAAGTACGCGCCTTGCCTGCTGTGCATCAACAAGTTGCATATTAATCTGCCTTGGGTTGTTCATTCCGTTATTTATACCTGTTTTTGTTATTTCTGTAAATGTAACACGGTTTTGCTTGTCCGTATCTACACCTAGCAGGTTAGCAAGGTGCCAAGATATCGCCTCTCCCTCACGGTCGGGGTCGGTTGCGAGAAAGATATCATCGCTCTTTTTTGCAGCTGCTTTTAGTTCTTTTATCAGTGTTCCTTTGCCACGTATAGCATCATACTGTGGCTCAAAATTATTTTCTACATCTACACCCAGCTTGCTCTTTGGCAAGTCGCGCACATGGCCCATGGACGCCATTACTGTGTACCCTTTTCCCAGATATTTTTTTATAGTGGTTGCTTTCGCTGGGGACTCCACAATTACTAATTTCGCCATAAAATGCTCCATTCTTCGTTCTCATCAGTACATATATATTAAAGCGCTCTCTGCCACTATTGTGTGGCGCAATATTTAATTTTAAACGCTACTTTTTGTTATTTTAACAATTTACACTACATACATACCCTGCTACAGGTATTATTTAAGTTTATATCGCCTACCAGGACACGTTACAACAATATCAAATAGTTCCAGTTGTGTCAAGGTCGCAAGTATTTTTGGTAGGCCAACACCAGAATTTGCGAATATATCATCAGCACTTATTTCATCATAACTAAGCTGGCTCCATATCTTGTGTTGTTCCTCGTCCAAAAAATGTGGTGGCTCAACAAACTCTAGCTGCTGTTGCTTATTCTGCACATCTCTTTTGGTTTTTTGTGGTGTTTCCCTCTCTGTAGTACTCTTGACTTTTGGTGCTCTGCTCTTTTTGTCCTGCCACTCAAACGACATATACGGGAACTGCTCACACACGTCCTCCGCACAGGTGGTCATCACAGCACCCTGACGTATCAGCCAGTTTGTCGCTTGTGAAAGCCGAGAGTATATCTCACCAGGCACAGCAAAAACCTCGCGGTTCTGCGCAATCGCATGGCCAGCAGTTATCAGCGAGCCACTCCCCCTTGCACCTTCCACTACTATAACGCCAAGCGATAACCCAGATATTATTCTGTTCCTTAGAGGAAAGTGAAACGGTAATGCCTCCGACATTGGTGGGAACTCTGTGACTATTGCGCCACCTGTTCCCAGTATTTCATTTTGCAGTGCACGGTTGCTACTTGGGTATACTCTATCAATACCAGTACCCACAACTGCCACTGTACAGCCATCTGCATGCAGTGTGCCTTTGTGCGCTATTGTATCCACACCACGAGCAAGCCCACTCACCACTGTAAAACCATAATCGACTAGCTGGCGCGAAAGCTCCGTGCCCACGTCACTGCCATACTGGGTAACGTTTCTAGTACCTACCATAGCTATCATTCTCTCGTGATTTAGTGCATCTACATTTCCTAGGACATACAGCACCACTGGTTTTCCGTATATATGCCTTAGTCTCTCTGGGTATTTCTCGCTATCCGGTGTTAATATTGTAGCACCTACTCGCTCTGCTACATCAATATATCTATATATTTCGCTCTCAGTTTCTTTTCTACGCACTAGCATTTCTAGCTCTTTGGGTGCAAGGCTTAGTCTGCTTGTTATTTCAGATACAGGTCTATTGAACAGCTCGTCTGGGTGCCCATACATTTCCAACAGCACCTCTACACGTTTTGTGCCATAACCAAATATCCGTTGTAACATCATCCAGTTTATTATGTTCATATCTTTACTCCTGTGAATACTCTGTGCTAGGCGGTAGTTTGTGTACAAGCTAGCTACTATCACAAACGCTAAATCAAATAGAGCGCCCTGCAATCTCCCATGCTAGTACAGTTGTGGCTGTAGCAGCATTTAGCGATTCTATCTGGTTGGTCATAGGTATATAAACAGATTTGTTGCAAGCCTGTATAACCTCACTGCTTACACCATTACCCTCGTTACCTATAACTACTGCTATACCTGCCTCGGACTTTATCATATTCTGTGGTTTAACAGCATCATCATCAAGGACAGCTACATAAACAGCTACCCCATTATCTTGTAGCTCTGCAATAGCCTGTGGCAAATCCTGTGCAATGCGTATGTTCTGCCTAAAAACGCTACCCATAGTGCTACGGATAACTTTTGGCGACCAAATATCGGCACAGCCCTGTGACATAATTATCTGCGATATGCCAAAAGCCTCCGCCGTGCGTATAATAGTCCCCACATTGCCAGGGTCCTGCACTGTATCCAAGACAACATATGTTCCATTTGAAATAGATTTATCAAAAACTGGTATTCCACACACAGCAAAAACGCCCTGTGGCGTATTCACATCACTTATTAACTTGGCTAATTTATCATCTATAATCACAACATTTGTTGCTATTCCCATAATAGTTGCAAGCTCACTCGCCCACTTTTCTAGTGCTGTTTCGGTTAGCAATAAGATGTGTATACTTGTATATTGTGCAATATCGCATACCAGTCTTCGTCCCTCTACAAATGCCTTATTCTCACTTTTACGAAAAGCTACATCACTTGCAAGCTTTGTGCAATATTTAATATTTTGATTATCTTTAGAGCTTATTATATCCATATAATTCTATTCTTCCATTCCACAAAAACCGATATTATCACTAATAAATTTTACATATTTTGTATATTGTGCAAATTGTTAAAACAACGTCCGCATCAAAGAAAGATACGGACGCTAGTCAGAAAATTATAGTGCAGACTTAGCCCTATCAACAAGTGCAGTGAAAGCAGTTGCATCGTTAATAGCAAGCTCAGAAAGCATTTTACGGTTTAGGTTTATCTCAGCTCTTTTTAGTCCGTTCATGAACTTAGAGTAGCTGATACCGTTTGTGCGGCATGCAGCAGAGATTCTAGTAATCCATAGTCTTCTGAAATCTCTCTTTTTTAGTCTTCTGCCGATGTATGCATAGTTGCCAGACTTCATTACAGCTTGTTTAGCCATTTTAAAGTGTGTGCTCTTTGCTCCAAAGTATCCTTTTGCCAGTTTCAGTATTTTTTTTCTTCTTTTGCGGGTCATCATCGCTCTTTTTACACGAGCCATATCTATATACCTCCGTTAATGTATCTAGTTTGTGGGTTATTATCCGTTTGGTAGCAATGCTTTGATTGCTGGTGCGTTTGTGCAGTCAGCGTAAGCGCCTTTTCTTAGGCCTCTCTTACGTTTAGATGTCTTTTTGTTAAGAATATGTCTTTTGAAAGCTTTAGCTCTTTTTACTTTACCGGTTTTAGTAAGCTTAAAACGCTTTTTGGCACCGGAATGAGTTTTTAATTTTGGCATATTAATTTTCCTCCTAAATGTTTACTTGGCGGTCTTTGGTGCTAGGAACATAAGCATACTGCGGCCTTCAAGTTTAGGTTGTTTTTCAACAGTGCATAGCTCATCACAAGCTTCTGCAAAGCGTTTCATGGTAGTTATGCCCAAGTTGGCATGCGCCATTTCACGACCCCTAAAACGAATGGAAACTTTCACCTTATCCCCACTGTTGAGAAAACGTTTTGCATGACCGACTTTTGTTTCAAAGTCGTGTGTGTCAATATTAAGTGACAGTCTAACTTCTTTGATATCGATAACCTTTTGATTTTTACGCGCTTCTTTTTCTCTCTTCGCCTGCTCGAATCTGTATTTACCGTAGTCCATGATACGGCAGACAGGTGGGTTGGCTTGAGGAGCAATTTTTACTAGGTCAAGGTTATCTTGTACCGCCTTTTCCATAGCTGTCTTTAGTGACACAACGCCCATTTGCTCACCTGCGGCATCTATAAGTCTTACTTCTTTGTCACGAATCTCCTCGTTAATCTGCAGTTCTTTGTTGCTAATAGCAAAGCACCTCCAATATAATAATAAAACTACAAAGCACGGATAACGCATACGTCACCCGTGCTAATACTACAAAACAACAGCAATAAGCTGTATTTAATACTATTGACCGGCCGACAATGATATCGATCAGGTGAGAGCGGCTAACCGTTCTGCTTTGTTTACTAGGTGATTATACTACATCGTCCACCAATTGTCAATAGCTAATTTGCATTTTTTTATTTTTCTAGTTCATATTAACATCTTCAAACTTATGCACATCATCTGTTTCGAAGAAATCTTTTTGTGTTAGCCCCAGTTTTTCTGCTATTATTCTGTCTGGGAAAGACACCACCAGCTGGTTATATGCAGACACATTACTATTATATATACGCCTTGCAGACTGTAGCTGTGTTTCTATATCCCATATAGTTTTTTGTAGTTGCAAGTACTGTGCATCGGACTTAAGCTCTGGGTATGCTTCTACTGCTACATTTAGCTGTCCTAGCAGGCTACTCATCTGGTCATTAGCGGCTTTGCTCTCGGACAGGCTCATGCCATTACGCAGTGCTACAACCTCTGTCAGTGTTTCTTTTTCATGTTTTAGATACTGCTTGCATATATCACGCATTTTTGTGAGTGTGTCATATCTCCTTATGAGCGCGATATCGATATCAGAAAAACTCTCGTCTATCTTTACCGCTATGCGTCTAAGCCTATTCTCTGTAGAATATCTCCACCATACCAGCCCTGCTATTGCTAGAATTAATACTATTATTACTATTCCCATTTCTCTGCCCCCATTAAAATATTGGTGTTTCGTCTATAAGAGTAGCGATGTACGCCACCTCTCTTTGTATTTTAAAAAACTGTGTTTCTGTAGATGCATCACTATTAAAATCTACATCAAACCTATCGTTGATGCTATTTTCTACAAACAGATAAAC
>CAYJFF010000016.1:13996-37483 GCA_964369345.1 uncultured Oscillospiraceae bacterium | reverse complement strand
TCTAGCATTATCTTCACTTTGCCTATCTCCTGTCCCTCCTGTATGGGTGCTACTAAATTTTCTGTAAACTCTAGCGCCTGTGTTATATTGCCCTGCTGTGCTTTTTCTAGCAATATGCCCTGTGGTGGTAAGGCTGTTGGTGCTAGCTCTTTTTCTACTCCGCCCTCTACTGGTAGTAGTGGCAGCTCTGGTACTACTATCTCTGTAAAACCATAGTTTGCAAAGCCGTAATCTAGCAACGCACGTGCAGATGCAAAACGCTCATCACTGGTGGGACAACCCATAACTACAGCTATCAGCCCTAGTCCGTCACGCTCTGCAGTGGCAGAAAGACAGCTACCTGCACCGTCAGTTGTGCCTGTCTTTAGCCCTGTGATGTCATCATAAAACCTGACTAGCCTGTTGGTGTTCACAAGCTCGGTTTCTCCACCACGTAGCGAGTCCATCCAGATAGTGGTGTACTCCTGTATTGCATCGTGTTTCATAAGCTCTGCGGACATCAGTGCTATGTCACGCGCTGTGGTTACGTGTCCGTCTATATCCAGCCCTGTAGCGCCTGCAAAATATGTATTGTTCATTGCAAGCTCCTTTGCTCGCTTGTTCATGCTATCTACAAACGCTTGCTCACTGCCAGATATGTACTCTGCCAGTGCCACTGTAGCATCATTTGCGCTTGCTACGGCTACAGCTTTCAGCAAATCTCCTACCGACATTTCTTCCCCTGGCTCCAGCCATATCTGGCTACCACCATACTCGGCAGCATTGAGCGAGCACGTCACTATGTCGTCTAGCGCTATCTGCCCACGCTCCAGCGCCTCCACTATAAGCAGCAGTGACATTATTTTTGTTACAGATGCTGGCGGTAGCTGTAGGTCTGCATCTTTCTCGAACAGCACCTTGCCTGTGCTCTGCTCTATAAGTATAGCAGACTTTGCTGGTAGCTCTGTTTCTACGCTAAAATTAGATGCATAGACAATCTCTTGCTCTAGGGCATATACAGGTATTGCATTTGTCCCTATGTCATTTGCAAACACGCTTGTCGCTTGTAGTAATATGGTTGCAATTGCTATAACAACTGCTATAACACGCTTTTTCATTCTTGCACTCTCCTCTCATATAATATTTTATATGCAGGGACTTGCAATAATAGTCTAAGCGTGTTATTTTTTGTGCTTTTTTATTGTGATACCTCTTTGGGGATACCTTTTTCTAGTTGATTGTAGTTTAGTATTTACTTGTGATATCGTTATCTTAACAAGAGGGAGGTGTGCAAAAATGAATGTAAAGCAAAAAAGATTTTGTGATGAATACCTGATTGACTGCAATGCAACACAGGCGGCAATACGTGCTGGGTATTCTGAAAAATCTGCAAAGTCCATAGGTAGTTCTAACCTGCGTAGGCAAGAGGTAAAGGACTATATAGAGGAGCAACTAGACACGATACACAGCGAAAAACTAGCTGATGCAACAGAGATAATGGAGTACTTGACGACTGTGCTACGTGGGGAAAATGTACTGGAAAAGGACAACACAAACACTACTACTCGTTTGCCAGATATTAGAGAGCGACTAAAAGCCGCAGAGCTACTGGGCAAGCGCTTTGGCTTGTTTAAGGAGATTATCGACGAGCAAGAAGTGTTGCCTGTGGTGATATCTGGCGAAAACGAGCTAGAATAGTTCTCTGCTTGTGGTGCTTGAGGGGGTGATTATTTGGATAGATTTAACAAGATAGCTTTGCCGCAAATTGTGGGTAAAGGATATAAGGATTTTTGGCAGTTTAGGGGCAGATACCGTGTTGTAAAAGGCGGTAGAGCCTCTAAAAAATCCAAAACTGCGGCACTGTGGTACATAACAAATATGATTAAACACCCCACTGCAAACCTGCTGGTTGTTCGCAAGACATACAGGACGCTAAAAGACAGCTGTTTTACAGAGCTTAAATGGGCGATAAACAGGCTGGGAGTTTCTGAACATTGGCACATAAAAGAAAGTCCACTGGAGATGTCGTACATACCCACTGGGCAAAAAATATACTTCCGTGGGCTGGATAACTCGCTAAAAGTTACATCTATTACTGTAGATGTAGGCTCTCTGTGCTGGATGTGGATAGAGGAAGCGTATGAGATAAGCCGAGAGGCAGACTTTAATGTGCTTGATGAGAGTATACGTGGTGTGGTTGCTGATGGGCTTTTCAAGCAGATAACGCTGACATTTAACCCGTGGAACGAACGCCACTGGCTAAAACACAGGTTTTTTGATGGGCAGAGTAGCAGTGATATTCTTGCTATAACCACCGACTACCGTTGCAATGAATGGCTGGACGAGGCAGACGAGAGATTGTTCGAGACTATGAAAGTGCAAAACCCACGCAGATACCAAGTAGCTGGGCTGGGCAACTGGGGTATAGTAGAGGGTCTGGTTTATGAGAACTGGGAGGAGAAATTCTTTTCCTCTGCCGAGATAGCGCAAATGATGGGCATAAAGGCAGTTTTTGGGCTGGATTTTGGGTATACGAACGACCCTACAGCTTTTTGGTGTGGGCTTGTAGATGTTGCTGGCAAGGTGATATATGTCTTTGATGAGATATACCGCAAGGCTATGAGTAACGAAGATATCTACAAGGCTATAGTGGATATGGGCTATGCCAAGGAGAGAATAGTAGCAGATAGCGCCGAGCCAAAGTCCATAGATAGACTGCGAGAACTGGGTCTACGCAGGATATGTGGTGCACGCAAGGGCAGGGACACTATTAATAGTGGTATAGATTTTATACAGGGGTTCAAGATAATAATACACCCAAAATGTGTTGGGTTTTTGACAGAGATAAGCAACTATAGCTGGGATATAGACCGAACTGGTAGGTCAATCAACCGTCCTGTAGATGACTTTAACCATCTGATGGATGCTATGAGATATGGACTGGAAAGTATTATTTCAGGAGATAGATTTTCATTTTAAGGGGGAGAGAAGATGTTGAACTTTAGCGAAGATTATAGCGAGATTTATGGTATGAGTGACACGCAAATCATAGCGGAGGAGATACGCAGATTTATGGTGTCAAAAAAACGTGCAGATATGCTAACTGGCGAGATGTACTATATGGGCAAGCACGATATCCTAACGCATAACCGCACAATAATAGGCACGGACGGAAACACAGATATAGCCTATAACCTGCCAAATAACAGGATTGTGGACAACCAGTACAAGAAAATGGTTACACAGAAAAACAACTATTTGCTAGGGAAAGATTTTACTGTGCGTGCAGATGACAAGCGCTACCTTGCACATCTGGACAAGCTGTTTGATAAAAAATTTATGCATACACTGCGCTGTGTGGGTCAGGACTGCCTAAACTGTGGCATTGGCTGGGTTTTCTTTGGCTATGACGAGCATGGCAAGGTGACTATTAGCCGTATAGCTCCGTGGGAGATTATCCCACAATGGGCGGATAACGAGCACACAGAGCTAGAGTACGCTATACGGGTATACAGTGTGATAACATACGAGGGCACAGTGGAGCAACTAAAAAAATATGTAGAGGTGTACCACAGCGGTGGCATAGAGTATTTTGAGTGGAACGGCAAGAGTATTGTACCGTGTGCACCATACCACAAAGACTACTTTGCTATAAAAACTACAGAGGGAGAGCGTTGGTATAACTGGGACAGGATACCACTAATTCCTTTTAGGTGCAACCGTGACGAGATGCCTCTGATAAACTCACTAAAAACACTGCAAGATGCGCTGAACATGACAATATCCGGCTACCAAAACCGTGTGGAGGAAGATGCACACAACACTATACTGGTGCTAGTGAACTATGACGGAGAAAATCTGGGTGAGTTTCGCAAAAACCTAGCCACATATGGTGCAGTGAAAGTAACAACAGTGGACGGTGCTGGTGGCGACCTAAAGACACTGCAACTAGAGATAAACCCAGAGAATTACAAGGCGCTAATAGCTATGTTCAAGAAAGCTATTATAGAAAATGCTATGGGCTATGATGCAAAGGACGACAGGATTGGCAGTAGTGCAAACAGGCTGAATATACGCTCTATGTATAGTGATATAGACCTTGATGCCTGTGCTATGGAAAGTGAATTTTCTGCATCACTGCAAATGCTATGTGATTTTATTACACTGCACCTGTGCAATGTGGGTAAGGGTGACTACAGAGATGAGAGAGCCGAGATAACCTTTAACCGTGATATGCTAATGAACGAGAGCGAGATTATAGCCGATATCAAAAACTCAGCTGATATACTATCACGAGAAACACTGCTGGCTATGCACCCATATGTCAGCAATATAGAGAGAGAAATGCAACGAATAGCAAACGAAAACTGATACAACAGCGTATAGCTTTTGTATAAATTACCGCCTTTTTGGTATTGCAGGCGTAAAAGAACAAGACAAGCTACGTGGACAGAACCACGCAAAAAATGTATTGAATATTACGCAGAAAGGATAGCTACAATGGAAAAAGAGAAAAACGAAAACCAACAAGAAAGTACGGAGATACCAAAGGGCTATATCCCCAAAGCACGTTTTGATGAAGTAAACACTGCCAAAAAGGAGCTAGAGCAAAAAAACGCAAGCCTTAGCGAGGAACTAGCAGTTGCAGTGGCTGAAATTGCAGAAATAGCAACATTGCGTGAGAGGGTGGAGGCGCTGACTGCCGAGAAAACATCACTGGAGATAGCGCACGCAGAGAAACTAGCAACCATGGAGCTAGAAAGTGCGATATCACAGGCTATTGCAAGATTTGGTGGCAAGAACGCAAAAGCTGTAAAAGCCTTGCTAGATATACCACCACTAAGCGAGTGTGATGACATACAAGCAGAGCTTGCAAAGCAACTGACAGTGCTAGCAAAGGAAAAAGACAGTGCTTTTTTGTTTGAAAAGCGTGAAACATTCCCACAGATAGTGGGTGCTGTGCCCAGCCAGAGTGCAGATGAGTGCGAAACTATTATATCGCTGGACACACTAAAGCAGATGAGTGCAGAGGAGAGATATCACTTTGCAAGGACGAACCCAGACGGGTACAAAAAAATATATGGAGGTATATAGTTATGGCAAATAGTGTATATGAAAATTTTTATCTAGCAAATGAGGTAGAGGACCAGTTCGCAAGCCACCTAGACCTTGCAACATTTTGCAAGACAGAGATACTGCCAGATGGCGAGGCTGGTATGACAAAGAAAATCAATGTGTATAAGGCAACTGACGGCACAGAAAAACTAGCACAGGGTGTGGGCAACACATCTACTATCGAGGTTAGCCATACATCAAAAGACTATGAGATTTTGCTAGCGCAAAACAGGTTCTCCTACTATGATGAGGAGGCTATGGCAGACCCAATGCTTGTTGTTACAGGCACAAAACACGCAGGTACGGATATCTTTAACAAAGCTAATGCAGATATTTTTGCAGAGTATGGCAAGGCTACACTAAGCGTTTCTGCTAGTGCATTTAACTTTGCAGCATTTGTAGATGCTAGTGCAAAGCTAGATGTAGAAAACCTAGAGGGTACAAGCGTGTTTGCGTTTATCTCCCCAGAGGATATGGCTAAGCTGAGAAAGGCACTTAACGAGGATTTGCGCTATGTAGAGAGCTTTGCACGTCAGGGTTATGTGGGCACCGTTGCTGGTATCAATGTATATGTAAAGAAAGATGCAACAGCAGGTACTGCAATAGTAGCTACAAAAGATGCAGTTACACTTTTCACCAAAAAAGGCACGGAGATAGAGCAGGAGCGTAATGGTAATATCCGCCAAAACACTATTTATAGCAGAAAATATTACCTAGCTGCCCTTACCGATGAAACAAAGGTTGTTAAGATTGTAGTTGCATAATATTACGGAGGTATAGCCGATGAAAGAGGAAGTTATAAGCCGCCTTGCGTCTTTGGGCTATCAAATAGACGATATCGACGACAACGTGCTTGATGATACGATTGTCCGTGTGGAACTACATATAAGAACCTACTGCAATATAGTAGAAATCCCCCCAGAGCTAAACCCCGTGATTGTTGATAGGGTGTGTGCAGAGGTGCTCACCCTTTCTCACAACGGCAACTCTGCTGTAAAATCTGCAAGGATTGGCGATGTGGATATTACGTTTGATGAGGATAAAATCCCCACTCAAATGCTGATAGAGCATCTGCAAAGGAGCGGAGAGGAGGCACTGGTTTGCTACAAGAAAATGAAGTGGTGAGGATACGTAGAGTTTTAGAGAAGATGTACGAGGATACTTGTACTATAGAGAGGTACAAGCCCCAGAAAAACGCACAGCATATCACCACTATGGTAGCTAGCGTAGATATTGCTGATGTTCCCTGCAAGCTGACATATGAGAGCAACAAGGCTACAAGGGAGAGTGCTAGTGCTAGCAAGGTTTTGCAAACTATCAAGCTGTTTATGTCACCAGACATAAGCGTTGCTGCTGGTAGCAAAATAACAGTGGTGCATTTGGGGCAAAGCACAGTGTACAAGAGCAGTGGTAAGCCTGCTGTATATCCCACACATCAGGAAATAGTGCTGGAGCTGGGTGAGGCTTGGGCGTAAACTTTGAGGAAGGGGTGGCTTTTATGATGAGCGCCATTATCGATGGAATAGCCGAGGCTATATATGGTGAGTTTGGTGAAGAGTACCCTGTGTACGCAGAGGGTGTAGCACAGGCACTGGAGACACCTTGCTTTTCTATTATGGCACTGGATACCAAAAAAGAGCTGTATCTAGGGTGTAGGTATCTCTGCCAAAACCCAATGCTAGTGCAGTATTTCCCTAGTGGTGATAGCCCTATAGACGAGTGCCACAAAGTACGTGAGCGACTGTTTGCGTGTCTTGCGATGATAGATGTGGACAGCTATGCTGTACGTGGCACTAAAATGGACGCAAAGCTAGTGGACGGTGTTATTATGCGGGGGCAAAGCAGTGGCATGGTGATGGACGGCGTGCTACAGTTTGGTGTAAACTATGACTTTTTTATATACCAAACTGCTACGCACGAGCTAATGCAGGACTGCAATATAAAATCCGAGATAAAGGAGAAATAATTTTGGGCAATAAGATTTCACAGCCCACATACACTGCCGAAAAGCTATGCAAAACAGACAGTTTCTTGCATATGCGAGATGCATTATCTGCAGTTATGTCGGACGGAGAAGAACTAACGATAGCCGAAGCACAACAGAGGTTATCTGAATTTATGAAAGAACAGGTAAAATAGTTTGCAAGTGTGTTTGCACAGACTTCAAGCTATGCTTAATTCAAACTAAAGTTATACACAGCACAGGGTAACCCTGTTGTTATTCCACTGTTATGCTACTTGTATTGGGGTAATAGCTTGGCTTTAGCAGTGGTAGTTGTCATCTGAGATATGCATAATTTTGCCTGTGGGGCTTCCCACCTCTTAATCATTTCTTTACTTCACGATGATTAAGATTGCATATTCTATTTTATTTTAAGCCGACGTGAAGCGGCAGAATGGAGTATTAGTATGGCATTCGGAGGCGGTAATTTTATTACACAAAACAAGGTGCTACCTGGCGTTTATATTAATTATGTGAGTACAAACCTTGCTACTGCTACAGTAAGTGACGGTGGCATAGCTACTATGCCTATAGAGAGCGAATGGGGGGCAGAGGGTGCTGTTTTTGCTGTTACAGCACAGGATTTTACCAAGAACTCGCTAGCACTCTTTGGCTATGACTATACGGATGAAAAAATGGCAGGTATGCGCGACTTGTTCCTAAATGCACAGCTAGTGTATTTTTACAGGCTGGGCACAGGGACAAAAGCAAGCTGTATCTATGGCAGTGCAAGCTGTGGCGGTGTTGGTGGCAATAACATGACAGTTGTTGTAGCAAATAACCCACAGGATAGCGCAAGGCTTGATGTAGAGCTGATATATGGAGAAACACTGGTAGATATGCAAACAGTATCTAGTATGGAGGAGCTTGTGGACAACGCATATGTTGTCTGGAACAGGGCTACACCACTAACAGCGACTGCTGGCACAAAGTTTACAGGTGGTACAAACGCAGTTATTGACGGTGCTGCACACCAAAAATACCTAGATACCATGGAGGGTTATAGCTTTAATGCTATGGGTGTAGCGACAAATGATGATACGATAAAGGCGCTGTACACCGCATATACAAAGCGCATGCGTGACGAAGTCGGCTCGAAATTCCAGTGTGTGCTATATAACCACCCAGCAGATTACGAGGGTGTTGTCAATGTGAAAACAGCCACCGTGGGTGATGCGCCAGCTAACCTAATATACTGGGTTACAGGTCTTATTGCTGGTTGCCCCATAAACCAGACTTGCCTAAACCGCGCGTATGACGGTAGCTTTGAGGTGGATTATTCCTATACACAGGCACAGCTAGAGCAAGCAGTGCGCAGTGGTGAATTCACACTACATAATGTAGGTGGTGTGCCACGTGTGCTCGCAGATATAAACTCACTTGTAACTCTTAGCGTTACAAGTGGTGAGATTTTCCGTGATAACCAAACAGTGCGTGTTGCCGACCGTATAGCAACAGACATTGCGACACTATTTGTAAACAAATATCTGGGTGTAGTGCCAAATGACAACAGTGGCAGAATAAGCCTATGGGCAGATATTGTGCGTCATCACCAACAACTACAGGAGATGCGTGCTATAGATGCATTTGTAGACGAAGACATAGTTGTAGAGCAGGGTGACAGCAAAAACTCTGTGGTTATTAGCGATGTTATAACCGTGGTTAATGGCATGGCACAACTATATATGACTATCAAAGTAGGCTAAGAGAGGGGAAAAGCTATGAGTAATGTTACTATGAGGGGCAAAGATGCACTATCTGCAAGGCTTGCAGAGTGCTTTGTTACCATAAACGGCAACCGATACAACTTTATGCAAGCTATTAATTTTGAGGCTAAGTTTGAAAAAACAAAAACAGAAGTGCCGATACTGGGGAAAACAGGCTCCGGCAATAAATCCACAGGGTGGAAAGGCAGTGGTACAGCAACTTTCCATTACAACACCAGTATTTTTAGGGAGCTATTGGTAGAGTTTAAAAACACAGGACAGGATATGTATTTTGATATACAGGTGAGCAACGAGGACCCTACAAGCACTGCTGGTAGACAAACTATGGTCTTTATCGACTGTAATATTGACGGTGGTGTTCTGGCTAAATTTGATGCTGATGGTGAGTATCTGGAAGAAGATATGGAATTTACTTTCGAGGACTTTAAGATGCCTGAGAAATTTGCAACACTAGAAGGCATGCTATAGTCCAGTGCAGATATAGTCACTACAGGCTTTGCATAGTTCTGCAGTGACTATATCATTATTTTTATATTTACTACGAGGTGTAAAATGTCAGAATTCGAGAGATTTATGAGAAAAAACAAGACTATGCGTAGTAGCAGACAGTATGCGCCCACAAACAGCCTAACGGACGAAAGTGGTGCGCCACTGATGTGGACTATACGCCCACTAAGCACCAAAGAATGTAGCTCCATACGTGAGGAATGCACAGAGGATATCCCCGTGCGTGGGAAAAGCAATGTATATAGACAACGGCTAAACACAGAAAAATACATCGCAAAGACGCTGTGTGCGTGCATAGAATACCCAAATCTATACGACAAGGCACTACAGGACAGCTATGGTGTCTTAACACCAGAAGAGCTACTAGTAGCCATGGTAGATGACCCAGATGAATACAATGCATTTGTGAGCTACATACAGGAAAACAGCAGTATGGCTTGCGATATCAATGACGAGGTAAAGACCGCAAAAAAATAATATGTGGAGATGGTGACGCATCTTATGCACATTACTGTCTTCACAAATTTGGTATGTTGCCCTCTGTCTATATGGAGCTAGATGACTGCGAAAAAGCATTTGTTATTGCATCTATACAGCTAAAGCAACAGGAAGAAAAAAAGCAAAGAAAAAAGTAATACGCAGAAAAGGAGGATAGGTAATGGAGCTGAGAAGCGTAGATAAAATAAATATGCAACACGAAATATACCAGCAGATGGCACCACAGATAAATGCTTTTGCTAGTATGGTAGACAGTGTAGCAACCAGTTTTTGTGATATAGCTGGCGTTATAGACAGCAGTGTGCACAGTATGGCAGAGAGTACAGCCAACACATATAATAGGCACATAGCTGGCAGTACAAACATCTATGGCGACCACTATTTCTCATATCCAACACAGGCTATATCCATGGGTGATAGCTATAGTACACATAGCATGGCTACAGCACAGCCAGTGCTGGGTAGCGACATTGTCCAGCAGGCTAGTATTAACAGGGCAGTTTACCATAGCCAGATGCTATATGCTGGTAATGCAAGCGAAAATATAAGCTCGCATAATATGGCAGCGCACAGCAGTGAGCACAACCAAGTGGATAGCCACCTAAGCAATGTGTCGTACAATGCAGATGTTGATACCGTGCCACTAAGCACAAGCAACACACATACTGCCACCAGCGAGAGCAAGAGCAATAACATCAGCGTTACTATATCTGATAACCACTTTTATTCTGGGACAAGCAGTAGTAACCTTGATGAGTTTGCTGTGGTGCTAGTAGACAGGATAGCAAACGAGCTACAGACAGCTATGGACAGTGGCGCAGATGGTGTATATGGATAAGCGGAGGAGGTGTAAAAATGGCTTGGAAATTTTACATAGATAATATGTTGCTACCTGTAGCCCCTGGCAAGCTAAGTATAAGCACACAGGGTGGCAACAAGAGTATTATCACCATGGGCAGTGGCGAGATAAACATACTAAAGGCACCACGCCTAAGCACGGTAGAGTTTGAAGCTTTACTGCCAAATGTGGAGTATCCGTTTGCAGTATATGATAATGGCTTTGAAAGGGCTGATGTATTCCTAAATAAGCTAAATAGCCTTATGACCGATAAAAATGCTTTTAGGTTTATAGTGACAAGGGATATACCAAATGGTGGTGAGCTACACAGCACTAATATGAAAGTGTCTCTGGAGGGATACACCACCAAAGAGAGCGCAGATGACGGACAGGACGTGGTAGTGTCTATACAGCTAAAGCAATATGTGGACTATGGTGCAAAAGAGTGCGCAGTGCTACCAGAGAGCGACGGAGTGTCTGTGAGCACCAGTACCACAAGACCATCCGACGGTGTTATTGGCATTGGGTCTACTGTTATTATTAACGGTGTGCTACACAAAGACAGCCACGGTAACTACCCAGGACAAACACGCACAAACTACCGTGGCAAGATAAACTATATCAACCACAATGGCAGTCACCCATACCACGTTACTACACCCAGTGGTTTGTGGCAGGGCTGGGTAACAGAAGACAGCGTAACGCTTGTGCAAGGGGGCTGATGATGTGGTATACCAACTAACAATCCAAAACAGCAGTGGTGCATTTCTGCCCGTGGTGGAGAGTGGCGTAGTGTGGCAAACCACCAAATACAACGCACCTAGCGAGCTAACATTTACCATTGTGGCAGACAGCAATGCGCAGGTATCAGAGGGTGACGTGGTGAGCCTACTGGTAGACAACAGCCCTGTGTTTTTAGGTTATGTCTTTGCACAGCGTATAACTGGTGACGGGCTAGTACAGATAACTGCATATGACCAGATGCGATATCTAAAAAACAAAGACACATACACATATGCAAATATGACAGCTACAGAGCTTATTGTTATGCTTGCAAACCACTTTGGGCTTGCTACTGGCACACTGGCAGATACAGGCTACAAAATAGCCAGTCGCATAGAAGAAAACACAAGCCTTATCGATATGATACAGAATGCACTGGAGATAACTATGGAAAACACAGGTATGCAGTACGTGCTGTATGATGACTATGGCAAGCTATCGCTCTGCAAGCTGGACGAGCTATCAACAAAAGTGCTCATTGATGCCGAAAATACAGAGGACTACACCTATACCAGTAGCATAGACAGCGATACATATAACAAGGTGCGACTGATATACAGTGACAAGAGGAGTGGCGTGCGACAGGTGTACCTAGCACAGAGCGCAGAGACCATAGCGCAGTGGGGTGTATTGCAAAAAGTAGACAGTATCACAGAGGGTGAGAACGGCTTTGTAAAGGCAAATGAACTACTGGCACTGCACAATAAAAAGAGCCACTCACTTTCTATTAGCAAGACTTTTGGCGATATAAGTGTGCGTGCTGGGGGCACAGTTGTAGTCAGTCTTGACATAGGCAGTGGTGTAGAAAATAGGATATTGTCCGTTGCTAAGTGTAGCCATATTTTTGGGGAAAGCGAGCATTTTATGGACTTAGAGCTAGAGTTCTAGCAGGAGGTAGAGATGAAAGACAGCAGAGATATTCTGGGCGTTATAAAAAAATCTGCGCTGGAAGCTGTGGACAACAAAAAGCCTGTTGCGCTGTGTTTTGGCACTGTAACAAACATTCTGCCACTTACTATTTCTGTGGAACAAAAACTGTTTTTATCAGGCAATATGCTTGTTATTGCAAGTAGCCTGACAAAAGAAGAAAACAAACTAGGGGTAAGTGATGTTGTTATTATGGTGCGTGAGCAAGGTGGGCAACGCTATGTTGTTCTGGACAAGGTAGCAGGATAGGAGTGTGGGATATGATACCAACTATAAAGACGGTTATACCGTCACAGGAGCTTGTTTCTATAGCAATAGATAAAGACCACAAGCTGATAATGGCTGATAGCGCTATTAGTGGGTACTGCAAAGGCTATGAGGCTGTGTCGCAGGCTGTGTACAAAATACTTAATTCCGAACGCTACAAGTACCCCATATACACATATAACTATGGTGTGGAGGTCACAGGGCTTATAGGACAGCCACTATCATATGTTTGTGCAGAGCTACCACGCCGCATTACAGAGGCACTGCTACAGGACGAGCGTGTGCTAGATGTAGTAGATTTTCGGTTTGAGCAGGCCGAGAAAGGCTGTGTTGCCGTTAGTTTTACAGTGCACACTGTTTATGGTGATATCACCACAGAAAAGGAGGTAAGCTATAAATGACACAGGATATTAGCTATGAGATTATACTAAACCGTATGCTCGCGAGGGTGCCGGACGACATAGACAAGCGTGAGGGCTCTGTGATATATGATGCGTTAGCGCCATCTGCTTATGAGCTAATGCTATTTTATATAGAGCTAGAAACAGCAGTGAACGAAACATTTGCAGACACTGCAACACGTGACTACCTAGTGCGTAGAGCTAGCGAGCGTGGGCTTGCACCATTCTCTGCAACATATGCAGTACTGGAGGGCGTGTTTGATACCGAAGTGCCCATAGGCGCTGTATTTGCAAGGGAAGCACTGAACTACCGTGTTACAGAAAAAATATCGGACACAGTGTACCGTTTGCAGTGCCTGAATGTAGGCAGTGTGGGCAACAGCAATCTAGGCAATATCATACCCATAGAGTACATAGAGGGTCTGACAGTCGCAAAACTGACAAAGGTGCTCATCCCAGCAGAGGACGAGGAAGATACTGAAAATTTTAGGACTAGGTATTTTGCCTCGTTTAAGTCACAAGCATTTGGTGGCAATAGGGCAGATTATCTGGAAAAAACTACTAGCATTGACGGTGTGGGAGGGTGCAAAGTTTACCCCACATGGAATGGTGGTGGCACTGTAAAACTGGTGGTGCTAGATAGTAACTACAACAAGCCAAATAGCGAGCTACTGGCTATGGTGCAGGAGGAAATAGACCCTGTAAGTGGCAGTGGGCTAGGTATAGCACCCATTGGGCACAGTGTTACAGTTATCGGTGCTACAGAAAAAACTATTAGCGTTAGCAGTAGTTTTGTATTTGCACAGGGGCAGAGCTTTGCAAGCTCACAAACAGCCATAGAAGCTGCAATAGACGAGTATTTCCACGAGCTACGCACTGCTTGGCAGAACGAAGATATGCTCATAGTGCGTGTATCACAGATAGAAACCAGACTGCTAGCACTGTCACAAGTGCTGGATATCAGCAACACAAAAATACTGGGCGGCACGCAGAATATCACTCTGCAAAGCGAGGAAATACCGATAAGGGGTGTGGTGACAAATGATAGTTAACAGGATAGCCGAGCATCTGCCACTATACATGAGCAGCATAAGCGAGATATCTGCTGTTATGAGCACCGAGCAAACCGAACTAGACGAGCTAGGCAATAGCAGCGACGTGCTCGTTGACAATGCTTTTGTGGGCACTGCCAACGAAGAAGCAATATTAAGGTATGAAAAACTACTGGATATATTGCCAAATGAAACTGCAACACTGGACGAGCGCAAGTTTGATATACTGGTGAAATCCAACGAGCAGTTACCGTATACTCTGGAGAACCTGCGCCAAAAACTAAGTATATTTTGTGGGGAGGACTACTCACTACAGGTAGTGCATGGTAGTTATTCTATAAAAGTGGCACTAGCACTGAGCAAAGCAAACGAGCTAACCAGCGTTGTGAGCATGCTCGCAGATGTACTCCCCTGCAATATGCTGTATGCCGTGAGTGTTATCTTTAATACCTATGGTTTTTTTGGCAGTATGACACATTCACAGCTTACTGCGTATAGCCACAAACAGCTAAGAGAACATGTATTTGAATAACAAACTACAGGAGGAACAAAAAATGATAAAAGCAGTTATATTACTTGATGACAGTAGCGAGAACAGCGGTGAGGTGGTAAACCTTATCCAGTGTGATGAGCGTGGCATAATGGGACTTGTGCTGCCACTAAACCAGACTATCTGGGACATAAGTGGGCTAGATGTAGCCATTGGTGATAGGTGGTGTGATGGTGTATTTACGCGTGAGGAACTGCCTGTATCTCCACTGCCGACCATTGCAGACGAGGTATATGTGCTAGAGGAAGATATTGCCACAGTAAAAACCGCAATAACAGAGCTTGTGGGACTGGTAGCAGTCGCTACTATGTCACTAAACGAGAATGGAGGTGCTGTAAATGTTCAATGAGAATAGTGCTATAGTAAAAATATATGCAGAGCTAGTGCAGAGCAATATAAAAACACTGGAGGAAATACCAGAAAGCTTTGGCTTGCGTGTGGCGGTAGAAACACTGCTACAAAAGCTTGCAACATAGCAGAAATGAGGTGCTATAATGAAAAATACAGATATTAAGTTATGGATATCTGCGGCTCTTGTACGTGCTGTAAAAACTGTGGCACAAACAGCAGTTGCCTCCGTGGGTACAGCGGCGATAATGGGCGATGTAAACTGGGGAATGGTTGCTTCTGCATCTGTGCTGGCTGGCGTGTTGTCTTTGCTGACTTCTATAGCTGGGTTACCAGAGGCAAAAAAAGTTGGTGATGAAAGTGGCTGAGTGGGCTAACACACTTGTAACCATATGCGTTGCAATAACTGCTGTGGGCGCAGTGGCATATCCGCTATATAGGATTATCAAGCTGATAGATGTTACTGTAAAACGGCCGTATCCATGCAAGAAACTAGAAAATCTACAGAGCAATTTCGAGAAACTGCAAGAGGATTTTGAAACACTGAGTGTGCACGTACAAAAAGACTACAAGGCACGCCAGCGTAGCGAGCAAATGCAAAAAGTGCAGATAAAAGCACTTATAGCCATGCTCGAAAACAGAATAAACGGCAACAATATAGATAGTATGCAGAAGGTAAAAGAGGAGCTCCAAAATTCTTTGGTAGAGTTTATGTAGATGTATGGCATACAAAAAAGCATAGGTGCTACTAAATTCTAGTAACATCTATGCTTTTGCTATTTTTGTACTTGGCTATGTGTTAAATATATTTGCTGAAAGTAGCCGCGCCTATTATACCTGCGTCGTTGCCCAGTGTGCAGGCAACTATCTGTGTGTAGCTACCATCTGCTAGTGTAAACTGCTCTGCGTGCACCAGTTTCCTTATAGGTGCAATTAGTCGCTCGCCCTGTGCGCTAACACCACCACCAATGCAAATCATCTCTGGTAGCAGTAGGTTTATGATGCTTGTCAAACCACCAGCCACATACTCCACATATTTATCTAGCACTTCCTGTGCTGTCTTATCGCCTAGGTCTATAGCCTCGAACAATATTTTTCCATTTACATTCTCTGTGCCGCCAGATAGCTCCCAAAGTAGTGAGTTTTTGTTGTTCTCCATAGCTTCTATAGCTTGCTCTATCAGCGCAGTAGCTGATGCATATTTTTCAAAGCAGCCTTTTCTGCCACAGTTGCACTGTATGCCACCATGCTTTGTTACGATGTGTCCACCCTCACTTGGGATAATTTTATCGTTCATTATAATACCAGTGCCAACACCAGTACCCAGTGTCACTGTAATAGCGGAGGAAACATCGCTACCTGCACCCACGATATACTCGCCAAAAGCTGCTGCGTCTGCATCATTGCAGATAAAAAACGGTATCTCCATCTTCTTTGAAAGATATTCTGCCAGTGGTGCATTGTGCATATCTAGGTTGCACGCAAATATAATATGCCCTGTTTTCATATCTACAGTACCAGGACAACCAGCGCCACCGCTTATTATGTCAGAAAAACTTAGTTTATGCTTTGCTAACAGCGCCTGTGCTGTAACCGCAATCAAATCTCCTATCTCTTTTACTGATGGGGATTTTGGTGTAGGTACTAGCACCTTGTCCAATAATGAATAGCTAGCAGTGACAATGCCTATGGCTGTCTTTGTCCCGCCGATATCAACTCCTAAATAATAGCTCATAACTACCTCCGACATTAATTTAATATACAAGTATTGTAACCATCTATTGCAAAAAAGTCAATAAAATTCTGTGGATATGGTGCTATCGCATGGATTTCTTGCTTGGTGATGGGCTGTGTAAAGCTAAGACTGTGGCAATGCAGTGCCTGCCCTGTAAATTTATCGCCCTCGCAAACTTCGCCATATAGGCTATCGCCCAGCAGATAATGCCCCATATCGGACATATGCACACGTATCTGGTGCGTGCGCCCTGTGTGCAAGATAAACTTTACTAGCGTGCTTGTGTTGCCCCTTGCTATAACATGGTACTCTGTAATCGCCTCTTGTCCGTCTGGGCAGATTACCCTGCGCATCTCCATAGGTACCTCGCGCGATATTGGCAGGTTAATCATTCCACTATCTTTTTCCAGACTGCCATACACAATACCCACATACACCTTGGATACTGCTTTCCACAGCTGGCCTGCTACTATCTGGTTCTTTGCCACTAGCACTGCGCCACTGGTGTCTTTGTCCAGCCTGTTTATAGCACGAAAAGTGGACGCTGTCCCACGCTCACTGCAAATATGAGCATATACACCGTCCAGTGTGCCGTAGATATGCCCACCTGACTGGTGCACTGGCATATCCTGTGGCTTATCAAATATTATCAGATCCTCATCCTCATAAACAATGGGTACTGGGATATCACAAGTCGGCATACTTCTGCCACTTTCTGGCAAATTTATCTCTAGGATATCACCTGTATGCAGTATATCTATAGTACGCACATGCTCACCATTTTTCAGCATACCATCTGGCAGTTTTTTTAGCGCTATTACCACCTTGCGTGACACACCCTGCCCAAAAACCAAAAATCTATCCACACGCTTTCCGTCGTCTTCCTGCGTTATGGTATATGTAACTGTCCTCATTTTTTGCTCCATTAATCACTATATTCTGGGCTAAATAGCCTCATATCAAAATTCCATAAATCTGCATAGCTCACAAGGCTTGCTGGTGTGTTCTGCGCTAGTAACATTTGCTCTTTGTCCACTAGCATATATATATGGCTATATTTATCTGGCTCATCACTCTGCTGGGAGCGTACTTGTATCACGTCGCCTACTTCCAAACCACGCACAGCCTGTATCTCTGTGCCACCCAGACCATTCTCTTCTACTGCGTACTCCCAAAAGTGGTTTACATTTTCCCACGCTGGGGAACCACCACCACTACCAGCAAACCAGCTGTTATTCATAGCCTCATATCCGTCATAGCTAAAACCTGCATACAGTGCCTGTGACACGAAATTTTGGCAGTTGCCTTGCCAGTCAGGTATAGTGTAGTACTCGTTATTACCTGTGCTTATATACTCCTGTGCATAGTCCGCTGCCGCTTGTCCGTCATATAGCTGTACATTGCTTGGTATCTCTGCGTGCTCCGTCCTGTCAATCCTAAACTCATCCATAAGGTTGTCGTACATATCCTGCGCAGACTGTATCTCCATATTGCTTTCCACAAAGAAAGTGCGTGTCATGCCTGGGTAGTAATGTGTTTCTATCACCCAGCCGTCATCGGTATTACGCATAACCATGGTGTGCTGTGAATTGAGTGCAAAGAAAGGTGGATACGCCACACTGTCATCACCTGTTATCCTAAAGTGCACCACGCTAATGTCTGGGTCTGTGTATCTCTCCTCCCAGAAATCATCTGGTGCGTCCTCTGCATCAGCCTCAAATGTGATTTTGTATAAATGCTTTGTTGTGTCTACATAGGCAAAGTCAAACTGAGATATTAGCGCCCTACGCTGTATGAGCATTTCTAGCCCCACTAGCATATTTTTGTTAAGGTCCGTATCTGTATTAAAAAAATCCGCCATATCCGTATATGCTAGAGATGCGTATGCGGTGTATGCGTTATCAAGATATGTAAATATTACCTCGTGCATATCAGTGCTGTCAATAGTATTGTATAATGGCACTACTTCTATAGCTTCGTTAGGTGTTACTTCTTGCACGGCATTGCTTGTGGTAACTTCTATAGATGTAGAGCTAGGTATCTCGGTCACTGTAGCGACTGCACCACACCCTACAAAAAAAGATATTATATAGCACAAAATAAGTATATGTAAGATATTCAGCTTATTCATTTGTTCCCCCTTACAGTATCATTGTTATAATTATAACATCTGTAGGTACGCAAATACAGTGGAAATATATATACTTTTTATTAAAATTTGCCATTGTAAATACATTTGTTAGCAAAAATTTAAAGATATGTTTAAGATACGCATAAAATACCAAGACTACAGAAAATAACCCCGTTACCACATAATAGCAACGGAGTTATCTATTTATTAAGTTTATACAAGAGCCGCCTTGTCCCTAAAGTAAGAAACAACAACCGCACCATCATTCTCGTACACTGTGGATAGCCCTGCTGCCTCTACAAGAATAACATTTTTTATTGCCACGCAGTTGCTAAGTATATTTTTGCTCAGGTTTTGCGCACGTGGCAGGCAGTTGCAATAACTAATCACCAGCTCTATAGAGTCGTCTATGTGGCGTATAGTATCTTCTTTTATTATCTCTACCAAGCGTTTAAGTGCCTTTTCTGTGCCACGCACTTTTTCTACCACTGTTATCTCACCCTTTTCATTACCCTGCATTATAGGGCGCATAGAAAGGATTGTAGCAACTGTGCCAGCCACTTTGCTCAGTCTGCCGTTTTTCATCAGCGTGCTTAGATCCTCTAGCACAAACAGTGTACGCTTATTATCGATATCGGACTCTATCTGCTCTACAATATCCTCAAATCCTAGCCCCTGCTCTATTAGGTGCTGTAGCTTGATAGCTATAATGGACTCACCGGACGCCGCAGAGCGAGAGTTGAAGATATGCACTTTTTTGTTTGGAAAATCCTCTAGCAGCATATCTTTTGCTACCATTGCAGAGCTGTAACTAGCGCTTAGCTCGGCAGAGATAGTAACTACAAAGCACTCATCAAACTTTGCCATTGCCTCCATATACTCAGCGGTGGATGGGCAGGCAGTACTAGCAGCTGTCTTTGTTCTTTTTATATGTGCTAGTAGCTCTGGTATATCTATTGTTCCATCATCTACGTATTGTTTTTCGCCTACTGTTATTTTAAACGATACTACTTCGGGTTGAATTTTCGCTGCAAGCTCTGGCGAGAGGTCGCAACAACTATCAACAACAAGCCCTCTTTTCATATAGTATTCCTTTCTTTTACACATAGTTATCAAAACCACTTTCTTTATCCTTAAATTATATAATAAAATCTGTAAAAAGGCTATACTAATTTTGTGAATTTTCAGTGTCAAAATATATAAAAATTCGTCGAAAAATGTATGTACCATCACTAAGAAAATATAATATATAGTATTGCGAGCACCAGCTGTGTGTCTGCCTTGTTTTTATAAAGTAGCCACGCCAGTGCCGCAAGCATCATACCCTCTTCATCTAGCTTTGATAATATACTTTTTACCTGTATTGCAGACAATATACTGCCCAGTCCTTTTTGTTCTTCTTCTGCGCTTTTTTCCTCTGCTTGGTTTGTAGTATTTGTCAGATGATTGGGATTATACATTTCTTCTGTGGGCAATGCCGAAATCTCCGCACCACTACGCTCATAATAATGCATACTTTCTTGCATGGCACGGTTGATATGGCGGTTTAAGTTATTATCCTCGTGGTGCATAGTATTTCTAGACATTTTTCTCCCCCTCGCCAAAACCCATAATCCCTAGGTCTTTTAGATAAGGCAGCATACGCATGGCGCGCATTAGCTGTACTGCCTCGCCCACCTTGCGCCGCCTTTTATCTGACAAAAATGGTTTTATTGCCATCAGCAGTTTTGCATTTTGGTCATTATCGCCACCTTGCAGTGCAGACACGATACCGGCAATACCAGCCATATCAAACCCCTGAGCCGCTGTGCTGTTCTGTGTGTTGCCACCAGCAAACATGCCAAGCAGGGCAGAGAAGTCCGGCTCTTCTCCGCTTGTGTTGTCGCTAACGCCCAGGCTGGACATCATCTGTTGTATCTGCTCTGCAGCACTTGGGTCGCTAAGAAATTGCTGTATCTTCTCTGCTATAGAATCCATTTTATTATCCCTTCTCGTTACTATTGCCGACTATACCACTCTTTTTTATAGCATCTTGAATACTGTTGTTTTTCATAAAATTTTCTACTTCTTGCTGTGGATATACGCCTGCTTTTAGTTCTTTTTCTAGCTGCTCGGGTGTTTTACCCATTTTTTCAGCTACTTTCTCTAGCAACATTTGTATATTTTTATTTGAAAAACTTGAAAATTCGTTCAATTTTCATCACCCCTATATCTTTTTATAAATATATATGCGATAATAAAGTAAAGTATGATGTTACTATTATATTAGTTATTGCATAACCTTGTTACACATCATACACTGGTGCTTACCGGTAATCCAACACAGACCACTCTCGCCACACAGGGGAGGTCTGTAAAATGCAACTTTCTGTGTGGTAGATAGGAGTCATCATGCGCTGTATAGTAATGTCCGACAGCCACGGCAAAGTAGAGTCACTACGCAATATTATAGAAGCTTATCACACAACAGCGGAGCTGTTTATTTTTCTCGGTGATGGCGTTCGTGATTTTGAAGAAGCAAGCCTTGGTTACCCTGAGAACGCTTTTATTGCTGTTAAGGGTAATAACGACTGGGATAGTAAAGAAGATAAGATAAAAGAGATAGTTATAGAAGGAAAACGTATATATATAACACATGGTGATATGCACCAAGTAAAAGTGGGGCTATCCATGCTAGTTAGGGCTGCCCAAGACCACAAGGTAGATGTTGCGCTATACGGTCACACGCACCGTTCTGCGTACGATTTTATAGATGGTATACATTTTATTAACCCTGGTAGTGTGCGCGATTCCTATATAACACCAAAAGGATACCTAATACTTGATATTACAGAGGACGGTATCAAACACGAGATAATGCCAATGTCGTCACTTATGTTTATCTAGTAATATATATTTTTTAAAAACCTGCACGATATGATGTGCTATTTATTTCTGATGCACCTATAAGCATAGTAAATAGCATTATTTGGTGTGACAAATTTGCAACCACACCTTATTTGTATCCTGTATAAAATTTAATAAAAATTTTTAAGGAGAGTTGGTTTATGCGAAATCGGCTCTCTTTTTACGCATTGAATGTAAATTAACAGCTAGGAGATTGTGGTAAAACATCTTTACTTTTGTGATTTGCTATGATAAACTAAATTTATATTTGACGAGTCGCCAAGCTACCCCACTACCAAATTTGCCATACCCATAGGACATCACTGTAAATAATAATATAGACTACCGAAAGGGAGATAAACTATGCTAAAAAGATTTATACTGTTATTTTCTACTACCCTAGTTTCTCTTGCGCTACTTATAGCCTTTAATAGCAATATTACCCCCGCTATGACAGCTTATGCGACCATTAGTGGCAGTGGTGGGCACATAGACCTTACCTCGCTAGATGGTGTGTGGCAGAGTGATGATTACTCCACAGGTAGCCTAGCGCCACACTACAGGACATTTAGTTTTAGCTATGACGGCGCAGAAACACTGGAGCTTACATACCGAGATACTGACGGTGGCAATGTTTGGGAAACTCTGGAGGACATGAACAAACTGCATGGTTTCTATTCGTTTTATACAGATACAGAGGTTTATGGATACAAAGAATATCAGATATCGTACATAGAAGATGGCGCTGACAGTGGCAAAATACTGGTAGATGTAAGCTATATGGACGATAATGGTGATGTAGTGGAAACAGCACACTATAAATGCGCAAAAATAGGCGAGAACACAGCACCAGCCAAGCCAGTACAAAGTATAGATTTTGGCGATTTAATGGGCTGGGAGGGTGTATGGTCGGGCGAGAGCAATGACGGTAGTCCACCACGCGCGTTGTTCATTGAGGCAAACGCAGATGGCAACCAGTACAAGCTGGATATTGATATGTATTTGGACACAAACCAAGTAACAGACCTTGCAAACCTAGTGTATGAGTCACCAAGATATGTAACCACTGGCTACACTGCAAATGGCACATATGCGGACTTTGCACGCTATGGCGAAACTATCATAAGTAACGTTGGCAGTGGCGATAATATAACCACGTATACATATGTGAATGTTGGTGGAAGTGAGCACAGGGGACTGACCACGGAGGAGAGAACCGACTACGCATGGGAGTTGTCACATCTGCTACCACTTGGAGACATACAGGAATTTCTTGATTACACTATGGATATAGATATCTATGAGGGAAGTTGGCAAGCAAGTGACAGTGATACGGTGCTAGGCATTAACTTTGTTGATGAATTTACATTGCAGGCGAGTGATGATATATACCAAGAACAAGGTGTGGGCGCAAAAACTTATAACTTCTATGGTGCAGAGGCAGAAGTTGCTATAAATGGCGAAAGCGGTATTGCAACTGTAGTATATGACGGTACATCTGCATATATGATGTATCTATCCAGCAATGGGCAGACACTCAGCGTGTCGGAACATCTAACAGATAACGCCACTTGGCACACATATACACGTGTGGGCAACGCACCACCACCGAGCACCACACAGCCAACAGAAGAACCCACCACCACAGATGTAGTACTACGCACAGAAGAATACACCTCAGATGATGGCGAGTGGACTATGAATGTGGAGTATGAGGAAAACGCTGTACACTTTGATATTA
>CAYJFF010000016.1:0-13896 GCA_964369345.1 uncultured Oscillospiraceae bacterium | reverse complement strand
GAAACTACATTTTATATGTATGAGTATTCACAGGGAATGGACAGCCCTGGTGAGGTAGGCTTTAATAGTACTGGTGATGATAGTGCCTATGGTTGGTATGCCTTTGGGGACTATGGTGTGGACTATGACTTTACCCTTGCAGGTGGTGTAATAGATGCATATATAACCATTGATACAGGTGCTGATAGTTTCCCACACGAGGTAGTGTTTACAAAGGTTATGTCGGACGTGGATATAGCTGAGATGACAAACGAAGATATGCTGGCAATCTGTGCGCAAATAGGTTTCTAGTGGTGAGCCACCACAGGCATTGCCGATATAATTTATGCTATATGACAGTCACATCTCGTGTTGGGTAGTTTGTGTAAAGCAATATACAGCTTATCAAATTACAAAAAGTGAGTGCTCTGACTAAAGAAATGCAAATACAAGTGCTGAGGAAACAACAACCTTTAAAATATCGAAAGAAGATTTGTAAAAACGAGGTGATTTTTTGAATTATCAGTGGACTGCAGATGGCGAAGTCGAGCAATGTATAAGAACTGAAATAACACTGAGTTTCCCTGCAAGTTGTTACCATTGTGGGAGTGTAATTTCCGTAGGTTTAGCCACTCAACTAAATACTAAAAATGACATTTATATACTTCATACTTCTTGTGCAGATAAAAGTTGCAGTTAGTCATAATTTAGTTTCCTAACCCTCGCCACAGAAAATATTATAATACGCAAAAAAGATGTAGGCGCTATCGGTGTGATAGTCCTACATCTTTTGTTTATGTTCCAGTTTCTTCTGCTACTCGTGTGAACTGAACTTCGTACTCGTTCCGTAAGTCGTCAAAATTCGGTTCTCCGTTTTCGTCCATATCATATTCTCTAACTACCATAGTTATTCGCTCGCCATTATCATATGTTGTGAAGTCGGCGACGCCATCCCAAGAGGATGAGCCGTTATAGATGCTATTAAAACCAGCTGAACCATTAATACTCTCAATATTTGATAGTGTAGCAACATACATAACACCAAATGGATTATGCATATGTATTGACAGGTATGGACTTCCGTCTACTACACTTTCGGATTCTTCTACACCATATATTCTCCATCCGTCCTCCGATACATACAAATCACCAGAGTTCGCTTGCTCGGTTGGTTCTTCTGGTTCTTCTGGTTCTACTCCTACTCGTGTGAAATGAACTTCGTACTCGTCCTGTAAGTTGTCAAAATCTACTCCTCCGTTTTCATTTTGACTATATTCTCTAACTACCATAGTTATTCGCTCGCCATTATCATATGTTGTGAAGTCGGCGACGGCTATCCAACCAAGTTCGTATAGTGAGTATGTGGGATTAATGTGATTAAATTGTGCTTCACCATTAATACTCTCAGTGTTTGATAGTGCAGCAATATACATAACACCGTGTGAGTTATACATATTAACGAAAAGACGTTCGCTTCCGTCTAATACAGTTTCAACTTCTATATCTTCTATTCTCCAGCCATCTTCGGATACATACAAATTACCAGAGTTCGCTTGCTCGTCAGGTTCATTAATAGCTATGCTTTCTAGTCCTTTCTCGTCCAAAGCAAAGTAGTGTTTCTCCACCACTCCAGTGCTATAAGCTAGCTCCATCTCTATTCTATTACCATTATCCAGTGGGGTAAAAGTAGCTGTGCCACTTCTGCCATCTTCTAGCTCAAACTCTGTGGTGCCATCTATGTGATATGGGTCGTTTATGCGGTTTGTATATTCTTTATTGCCTAGATGATAAGAAAAAATAGTTTGATTTGATGGATTTAAAATTTCTACACCTACAGAAACATACTCAGATTTTTCGTAATAACCAAATGTTGCATAAATACTCGCAAACTCACTGCCACTATCCTCTGCTATAAAGTTGAGTGGTGTTAGAATGTATTGAGGGCTATCGGTTGAACCACTAACATCACTCGTACCAGTATACACGCTATTTGCTGTGTTTGTGCCCACAAGTGGGGATATAACAGCCAGCATTTCTTCCCAAAGACTATCATAATAGCTATCTACACGGTAGAAATAGCCAGTTGCGTTGTACTCGCCACCACGTAGCGATATATCAACAGCTATGGTGTCGCTATCTACTGCACTTGCAGAAAAAGCGTGGTCCTTGCTACCAGAGTTATCAACATTGCCATTTGCGTCGATTATCTCCACCCTTGTGTGCCCCACTAGCTCGTTACCCACAGGGTCAAAATCAAAGGTTATTCCCTCGACATCCATATCATAATATAGGGAGTAGTAGCTATCTGGCTGAATAACCATTAGCTTGCCACCGTCACTGCTTTCCCACAAACCAGCCCAGCTAACAGTAGTTGTTGTGGGGAACACAGCTGTGGAAACTGCCACCACTGCAACTGCACCCATTACCAGTGCCGCACCGTGGCTTGCACCACCCTGTGCCTTGCGTATCTGATTGTTTTTCTTGTGCTGTTTTGCACGCTCTGCACGCTTTTGCTCTATTGTTGGGGCGTGTGATAGTGGTGTTTGCTCAAGCGTTGGCTTTTCCTGCTCTGGTGGCTTTTGTGGGTCGCGTGGCCTATAAAATTCGTTATCTTTCATATGCTATCCTCAGCTTACGATAAGCTCGTTTGAATGAGGTACGCCCATACCTGCTTTTTGTAGCTCTACTTTTAGCTCCCAGTTTATCATACGTGCAGCATCAAACCTGTCTTTTTCGTTCACACCTGCGCATATTCGCAGTACTACACCGTCGCTACCTAGCTCCTGTACGCCCAAAAACTCTGGAACAGCTCTGAACATCTCTGGGTTTTTGTTATATAGATTTTGTAGCAAGATGTTTATAGTTGTGCGCGCTTTTTCAAGGTCTGCCTCGTATGGTATGGTTACATCACACACAGCAAAGCTGTTATCATTGGATAAATTTATTATATTGCGAATATCGCTGTTATTAAATATTTTTTCATTGCCACTAATGTCTGTTATGCTAGTGGTGCGTAGCCCTATATGGGTTACTGTGCCACGGTAGCCATCAACCTCTATGATATCATCAACATTATACTGGTTTTCGATTATTATAAACGCGCCAGTTATGATATCAGCAATTAGGCTCTCTGCACCAAAGCCGATAATAAGCGCTAGAACACCGGCACTTGCAAACAGTGTGCTAACATTTACACCCAGTAGGCTCAGCCCCCAGAATATACCACAAATAGCCATTATGTAGTTTAGTGAGCTCAGCGACAAGTCGTGCAGGGTTTGTCCGCGTGGTGTTTTTGGCTTTATTAGTTTGAATAAGAACTGTAACACTTCTTTTAGCACCAGTAGCACAAGTACCATTACAATAACCTGTACTATACCACCAAAGTTAAAGGTAAGCATATCTACTATTTCGCTCATATCACCCAGTAGCGACTGCGTTGAGCGTTCGAGTGAGCTTGTAAATTCCTTTGGCAAAAATGGTATGGTGGAGGGGTTCGTTATAAATAATATTATCAGAATAGCGACTATGTATATCACAAGTTTGGTAAACGCTTTTTTGGGAACACTCTTTTTTGACGGTTGCGCATTAACAGGTTTGTTTGCACTTGCTGGTGTAGGGGCTTGCGGTGTAGGTTCACCCTGTGTGTTTTGGCTATCCTGTGGTGCTGAATTCCTCTGGTTAAGCTCGTTCATAACTATTCTCCTTTATAACATTAGTATGCTAAAATAATACCACGCATTAGTTCCATTGTCAATGCTTGTGCTGGTGGACAATGGCTGGTTCTATGTCCGTTTATCAATACTTGTTTTGCTTTTATAGGCTTGCTATTTTTTGGCCAAATATGCTATAATTAGGTAAGTATAACATATGAGTGGAGGAGGTAAAAAATGAGAAATTTATTAGCAGTATTAATACTTTGCATAGCTATTATTTTTGTTGCGTGTGAGGGTACGAGCAACGAGAGCACATGGCCTGACCATGTTTCGGCAAGGAGTTTTGTGCCACACAATGACTTTGATGGCAAGACTTTTGAGTACTATGATGTAACATACGAGCTACCGTCATATATTATGTCCAGTGATGATGTCGGCGATATCGCAGATATTTTTGCCTTTAATGGCAGTGATTATTTCCTGATAAGGGCAGAGCTTGGTGATGATGTGTCATATTTTGCTATATTTGACACTGTTACCAAAATATTTGAGATGGAATTTGTGTCGTCGAATGTGCTCTGGTATAATGACGACTTAGAAACTATGGTTTTTCTTGAGGGTGGCGTGATTAAAAACTATATCCTAGAAACTATAGGTGATTGTATGCTTGTAGAGGGTGACAAGGTGGTGGAGCTAAGCTTTGTCGAGGAATATACAAAGGTACAGGCAGAAGTATCAAGAGCAAATGGAGTAACGGACTACCTAATATTTGACTTGATAACTGATGATAATGGAGGAAATAGCGATACCATAAGTTTTGAAGATGCAGAGGGTATATGGGAATTTGATGAAACAAGCACAGATGTACCACCGCCGTATATTTACCTAGAGGTGATAGACGGGTATATGAAAACCTATGATGCAGACGGAAACGTGGTTGACGAAATGTACTTCGATTACAACGAGCAACGTGGACTAAACACAGGATATCCTACATACTACATGGAGCTTGTACCAGACTTTGGCGTGTCTGATGGTGAGCGATACTTTACTCTTTTTGACCCACAAAAGCACAGCGAAGGTTATCAGTGGGAGTATAGTATCATAGATGAACTGCCAGTTCACGAGCAAGAGTTTTCCCCTGTGGGCGAGTGGGTACTAGAGGGAGAAGCACCTTTTCCATTTGTCATGCTAGAAATTATACCAGAAGACATGGCTACCAACGGGAATATAATATGCATAGACACGGAATATCATATGCTCGATATAGGTTACTATGACTATAGCGTGTTGCAAAGTGATGGTGTCGCAGAAAATTATATGCTTGGCGCGCCTATAATAGAGGCAAGTTTTGGACATCTTGGCACTTTTGTTACTTACTTTAGTGAAGATAACAGCACTATGTTTGTCGCGGATATTAATGATTGGGAGCTGGCTGGCGAAAATACAGAGTTTTTTA
The DNA here is from genome assembly GCA_964369345.1 of uncultured Oscillospiraceae bacterium. Lineage (GTDB taxonomy): Bacteria > Bacillota > Clostridia > Oscillospirales > Ruminococcaceae > Angelakisella. The sequence goes on along the minus strand of CAYJFF010000016.1, from coordinate 8,805 downwards.
GTTTTGTTCGTAAAGGCACAGTCGATGATAGCATTGATATGGACAAGGCATTCGACACTGTACTTGATGCACTGGGCACAAAGGCAGAGGGCAAGAAGCTAGTTAATACAGGCGAAGAAATCATAGGTGGACAAAACTGTGTAACCTTTGCACTGGGCACCGACACAGCAGATAAATTTACAGCAGAGGAGCATTTTGCTGTAAGCCCCAGTGATGAAGTTTATATTATGGACGTTATCGCTGGTGGTGTATGGATATCCTACCAGCCATAGCAGTAGCTAGTATTTACAAGGAAAGCAGGGCGAGTTATCGTTCTGCTTTTTTGATGTATTGGCAATGTTGCTTATATATTTGCTATATAGCTCATAATATGTAATAATAAAAGCAGTAATTTACTGAAAGGGTGATGAAGTGAGCATATATGTAATGAGTGACATTCACGGGGAGTACGATAGATATGAAACCATGCTAAAAAAAATAAAGCTTGCCGACAGTGACAAGCTGTATATATTAGGAGATGTGGTAGATAGAGGGCGCTATGGCGTTAAGATACTATGCGATATTAGGAGCAGGGCGAATGTGGTGTTGCTACGTGGCAACCATGAGCAAATGCTGATAGACGCCTATGTGGGAACAGTGCAAGACCGTGATATATGGCTAAGAAATGGTGGAACAGAAACCTACGACGATATGCAAAATTTACCCCCAGAAACCCGCAAAGACTTGCTCGCTTGGCTAATAAAATCTCCTGACTTTTTGCAGGTGCAGGCTGGTGGCAAGCAGTATTACCTAGTGCATGGGCAACCAGCCAACAACGCTGACGATAGAATATGGGGGAGAGTGAGCACACAGGAAACATATGATAAAATACTGGGTGACAGCACCGTGGTGTTTGGGCATACACCTACTTGGAACTACCGCAACCACCAGTACAAGAAAAGCGGAGAAACTATCTGGTGTAGCGAAAACAAGATAGGCATAGACTGTGGCTGTGGACATCTAATGCCCTGTGTCCGACTTGCGTGCTTGCGACTGGATGATGAGAAAGTGTTCTATGTATAGTCTGCACAGCATGTACCACTTAGCGCAAAATAAGTACCACCTGTGTAAATCTACTGGTATTTAAAAATATAATCTGTATAATAGTATTGACGGCAAATTAATAAAGATAATACAAGAAAGAGGGAACATCAATGGAGCTAATAGCAAAGATTAACGAACTACACGACAGCGACGAACACGCAGAGATTATATCTCTGATAACAGGAACAGAGAGCTACCAAGAAAATGCAGAGCTTGTAGGGCTACTAGCAAGGGCGTACAACAATGTGGAGCGCTATGAAGAAGCTGTACAGCTACTATTATCGGTAAAAGCAAGCGAAGATGCTATCTGGAACTACCGCATAGGCTACTCGTATATTTTTATGGATAAAGACTACAAGGCTATAGAACACCTAAACCGAGCAAAAGAAATAGACCCAGACCAGGAGGCAGACTGTGACCAGCTACTGGAAATGGCATACAACAACCTTAAACTACCACAATTTACACGACCATTTTGCGATAGAGTAACTGTGTTCTGGGAGGAGTTTGCAGGTATAGAAGAAGAACTGCGTACTATGATGGACAACAAAGTAGGTGGCGAGGCTATAGTCGAGAAAATAAGCACTATAGCAGACAAACTTGCAGATGATGTGTATATGGAGCTTGGTAAATCCGACAAGCACGAGATGATATTCACGCTTGAGGGCGAGTTCCACCGAGTTTTCTTGTATGATTATCTCATCAGCCAAATGCCAGAGGAACTAGGCGAGAACTGGAGATTTATAGTTGCTAGGCAACCAATGGCAAACGCCGACCTTGTCATGAACAACAAATCTATAAATGCTGATGATGTTGTAGTAAGAATTGATAAAAGCGATGATAAAAGCATAGAGATTACACTTTACTGCGAGAAACTGCACGGAGATGAGCAGTCAGCGAATATGATAGTTTTGCTACTTGAGGGCGTATTGGGCGAAGTTTGCTGTTATAGGCTCCTTGCAGGCACAGAGTTTGCAAGCGAAAAAATCGAGGGTATACTGCTATCCGAGCTACCAAAAAAGCTCACGGAAATGGGGCTAGATACCTCCAGCGACCACAAAAAGCTAATAGATGGTTTTACTGCCTACCAAATGGACCCAAACAACGACGAGGACGCACCACTACGTGCAGATGTAATAACAGGCATTAGCAAGTCCATACCACTGCTAGCAGAGTACATGAATGGTAGCGAAAATATTATAAACGACTACCATAATTTTGGCGCAGTAGCTGGTTTCTTGATATTTAACAAAGACGCATTCGAGGACAAGAGCGAGGACATTCTTTCGTTTAGATACAAACTAGAGGAAGAAATATCAGCAAAAACAGCAGGTCTAGGGATAATAATTGGTGGCGCAGTGGGCACGGATATGTGCTACATAGACTTTATAGCCTACCAAACAAAAGCTTTCTTAGAGTCTACTATATCTGTTTTCGAGGAAAATGGCGTAGATTTCTTGGGATATTCAGCTATGAGAGCTAGCGTGGAGCCTTTGCTATTAATATAAACATAGGTAATCATGAATGAAATCCACTCTTATAATATCATACTTTTTGTATACTTTTTATTGTGATATAGTGTAAAAAATTGACAAGAAAAAACATCTGTTGTATAATTATAATGGAAGCAAACACAAGTTGCGTAAAAAGGATAAGTGAAAAGAGAAATGAAAAATTTCAAGAAAAATAACAAAGGTTTTACACTGCTAGAGCTAATTGTTGTTATGGCTATTATAAGTGTTTTGGCTGCTATATTGGTCCCACAGTTCATACAATATGTAGAAAGAGCCAGACAGTCCAGTGATGTGCAGATTGCGTCCGGTATTATACAGACTGCAACACTTGCTGTTGCCGACCCTACTAACAGAGTTCCATCAGGGCATTATGTAGAAGTTCTTTGGATTACTGGTACGGAATCAGGTTCATATGCAAACTCTGGACAAATTATGGTAAGACCAGGAAATGTGGATAGGGTTTCTATTTTTAACGATGGTACCGCAGACGACGTTCCCACCGTCCCACTTGGCACTAACTTAGAATATCTGGCAGAGAGCATTATGTCTATAATGGGTGCAACCGATATGAAATTCCAAAACGATGATGAATATGTTGCATCTTTTGATGATGCGCAGTCTGAGCTAGGCAATTCTGGGAACCTTGCGTTCCATGTACATACATCAACGGGCGAGGTGGCCTTGGCTAAACTTTATGGCAACACTGCCGCTGCCAATAAATGGGTAGAGCTAGGTTTGGAGGTTACTCCAGCACCTTGATGCTCGCAAGTACAAAAAATAATATTCACAGAGAGCTTGGTGTCGCAGAGTTGTGGCGCCAAGCTCTTTTATTTTTATAAAAAATCGTAATTTATAACATTTTTATTTGATAAATGCTGATAAATATGTTATGATAGTCAGTAAAGGTTATCAAAAATCGAAAGGAGAAACCAACAACTACAAAATGTTGGTTATTGTGCTATGAAAAAAAGAAACGTTTTTATCATTCTTACCGAGGATATCTGTGCAAATTTTGGCTGCTATGGAGATGTTAATGCAAAAACACCTAATATAGACAGATTTGCAAAAGAAAATATCCGCTTTAGTTACTGCTCCTCCGCTGCGCCTATTTGCTCTGCAGCGCGCACTTCACTTAATCTGGGTATGTACGGCAGCACTGCTGGTGTGGGACAACACAGAAGTTACAGCCCCATACCAGACAAGCTAAAAACCTTTGGTTACTATATGAAAAAAGCAGGATATACAACTGCAATAGGAAAGACGGATTTCAATTTCCCGCTGGGAGATGACTATGATATGCATATAAAATCCATGACTGCCGATAGTGATAAGTTTGCGCAGACATTTGCAGATGTTATCGAGAGTACGGATAAGCCGATTTTTATGCTACAATCTACACTAACTACACATCAGTCACAGTATGGCTACACAGAGGATACAGAGGCACATAGAAGCACTATGCCACGCCTACAGCCAGAGGAAATGCAGGATAGAGATAATGTTACAGTGCCTCCTTATCACTTTGACACCCCAGAGGCAAGGGAGATATGGGGCCAGTACCACGAAAAAATAGCAACAATGGATAGAATGTTTGGTGAGGCTATAGACACACTGAAAAAGTACGATAAATACGAGGACTCCATAATAATATTTGCTGGTGATAACGGCCACGGTATACCCATGGGTAAGGTGTGGCTATGGGACGAGGGCGTGCATGTACCTATGATTGTGCATCTACCAAAAGACCTAGAGCAAGAGCTAGTAGTGCAAGAGGACGAGCACGGTAGATACACAGAGCGTCTAACAAGCTTTGTTGACCTACTGCCAACAGTGCTGTCTGCTATAGGCGAAGACGTACCAGCTTACCTACAGGGCAAGGCGTTCCTAGGTAGCAACAGGGTTGCTCTGCCGGAGGAAGTTTATTCATTCTCTGAGAGAGCGGACGAAATTTTTGAAAACTGCCGTGCTATACGTGAGGGTGACAAGCTATATACCTGTGACTTTGCATATAGCCCATACCAGCACCTAAATATCTACCAAACCAAACAAGCTCCATGGTTTGTGTGCTCCATGATAGAGCGTGGAGATGCAGAGCAGATTTCCGATGTTGACAGGCGTGCACTATGCCGTGCTATACCAAGGGTTAGCCAGCAGATGTTTGATATGAAAAACGACAAAGCACAGCTACATAACCTAGTAGGCGAGGACAGTGCAGAAACAGCACGTATGCGTACAAAACTACTATCATATATAATCAACCTGCGTGATGGCGTGTTTATGCCAGAGCCACTGGTTCACGAAATTTCTGCAAGAACAGGGCTGACTGCATATGAGATATTTGCAGATGACACACTGTACCCAGTGGAGAAACTAGCAAAACTATGGGAAGTATCTGTAACAACAGGCGAGCTACCCACCACAGCAGAGAACCCCTGCGAAAAACTAATGATTATTAAAAACAGCGCAGATAAAGGCGATATGGGCACAGTTAAGTGCTATGCTAATGATGAAAGCGAAGTAGTTCGTATGTACTCAGCGTTTAAGCTAGGTGACAATGATGGCATAAAGAACATCATAAAAACCACACGCAACTACACACTACTGCTTTACATAGCAGATATTATCACACACTCAGAGAAAACATTTGCAAAAGAAGTGCTACAGATGATGACAGAGATACTACTTGCTGATGAATTTGATGTGGACGAGAGATATAAGGCAGCGTTTGAAGCTACTGTGAATATCCTTTCTATAAGACTAAGAGTAGCTCCACCACAGGCACTGGCAAGTGGCAAGGTTAGTGATAGCGACTATAAAAACTGCACCATGGTTGTAGATAGCCTAGACAGGATTGCAAGATAAGTTAATAGCAGAATTTTCATACTAGAGATAATAAGGGTGCTACTTGTGCAATACGCTACGAGTAGCACCCTATACTTGTAAAAAATTACAAATATACCAACATAAAGAATGGACTTTGAATGGCAATTGTGATATAATGCTATCGTAAAAAATAAAAGAGGTTATAGTTTGAAAAAATTATACAAAATTCAAACTAAATTTATGCACAGCGGACTGTATTCGCAAAACTCGCTTAGCCGCAATATGTGCAAAAGCCTGTCGGGGCTTCCCGACTTCTTAATCATTCTATACTTCACGTGATTAAGAGTACTCTTTCTTTAAGTTTTGTGCCGATGTGAAGCGGCGGAATGGAACATTTATATGAATTGTGATTGGTGCGAAAGAAGCTTTAACGAAAAGAAAAGCGATGGAATCTGCCCACATTGTGGTGGTTTTCACAAAATATCATACGGAACAGAACACGCAAATACTCCACATGTAACACACAGCCAACCACAGCATACATATCGCCCACAAGCAAACACACCGGAAGTTAGCAGTAAAAACTTTAGTGTGGGTATTGTGATTATGATTATTATGCTAGTGCTTTCTGTGGCTGCTTTCTTCCTTGTACTGGGTGATGTATTTACAAAAATACCACAAGCCTACCCAGAACCAGCATACAGCCAGTCCCAGGCGGTGGCTGAGAATAATAGTGGTGTACCGTCGGAATACATGAGATACACACAGGTGACAGCAGAGGTGGACGAAAACGGTGTAGTTATACCAATGTCCGACCTGAGTGGCGTGGTGCTTACTATCCCAGAGGGGGCAAAGCACATCCCTGATGAGGCATTTATAGATGAATACATATTTGCAGTTATTTTGCCAGATAGCCTAGAGACTATAGGCGACTATGCGTTCTATGACTGCTACGCACTAGAGTACGCCCACCTTAACGAGGGGCTAACGACTATAGGCGACTATAGCTTTGGTAGCAATAGCAGTGATGGCTACAATGTAGACTGGGGCACATTGCCATCCACACTTGTAGAGGTTGGCGACTATGCATTCAGCTCTTGGATAGAGGATAGCTTGTCCGAGGAGATGTCATATTACGGTTGGGAAAATCACGATATCCCAGCAGACCTAAAGCTTGGTATTGGCTCTTTTAATTTTTCTAATTACCCACTGGGTGCTAGCCAAGATGGCATGATTATAGTAAACGATGTGCTAGTAAAATATGTTGGTAGTGCCAAGCATGTTACTATACCAGATGGCGTTAGGATTATAGATTCATTTGCGTTTATAGAGAACGAGTCCGTAGAAACTGTATCCATGCCCAATACCGTAGAGAGGATTGGCGAGCGTGCATTCTACAAAAACGACAGCCTAACCACTGTGGTTTTCTCGGACAACCTAAAATCTATAAGCAATGAGGCTTTTTATGGTAGTGACAAACTACAGGCTGCACACCTGCCAGAAGGTCTGATATCCACAGGTGCTGACATTTTTGTAGCTTGTGACTCGCTACATGATGTATATATACCCACCACCCTTACAGATGTATCGGCTGACTCTTTTGTATACTCTGCGTGGTACTATGATAACTACATTGGTGGCTGGCAACAGTGGATTATAGGCGATAGCATCTTGGTGAAATATGTTGTTGAATATGGTGAGAAAACTGTGTATCTACCAGAGGGTATCAAGCAAATAGCTAGTGACGGTGCTGTGTTCATCGCAAAAGAAGAACCAGAGGAGATTGTAGTGCCAGAGGGCGTGACACATATCGGCGAGGGTGCCTTTAGCTTTATTGGGCAGGACGATATAATTTTTGATTTGCCAGACAGCCTTGTGAGCGTAGACGGCCCGCTAAACACATGGCTGAGCAGAAATATGGATGTTGATGTACGTTGTAACCCAGACACATATGCGTATGAATATGCACTGGAACAAGGGTATAATATTATCCCTAAATAGCAACACTAGCTACAGGCTAAATTTAATAGCAGGATGGTTTTAATATGATTGTTCTTAAAGGCGAAGATAATGCATTTTGTGATACTACAGGTATACATTTCACTGTTGATGATAAAGATGTGATGTATGATATCACCCAGCTAGACAAGGCGTCTATACTTACAACAAACCGTGGTCCTTTCGAGGATGATGTGGCTCTGGCACTTTTTGTGGATAATGAGATATTTATAATAAAATCCGAGCATAGGCGTTACTCTAGTTTTATTTTTGACGAGCTAGGGAAAGCTATTACTTTAGACTACAATATGCTCATCGAATCATCAGTCTCCACAGACAATGCAGAATTTATTATTTTTGCTAAATAAGCAACTTTATAGGACTTTTGCATTTACTACTATTTATAAAAAACAAGCTGACATCTACAAAGTGTCAGCTTGTTTCTTTTTTTATATATTACATTCTCAGTCAGCGAGCCTCAACTGGCATTCGGGTAGCCCCGACTGGCACTCGGCGAGCCGCCGTTGGCACTCCACCTTTGGGAAGTCTACAAAAAAATTATAATCAGCACAACGGTGGGTTGTACTCATTTTGTACATATAAAAATACCATACTCTTTTGGAACTATAATTTTTCCATTTACTTTTTTACTTTCAAGCATTTCAAACAACCGTGCTTTATCAGAATATTCAACACCAATCACACTAGACATTGAAAAAATATAATCTATCAAATCATTTGTGTTTGTAACTTCCAGACTATCTTCATATTGCCTAAGTTCCACCTTGCTAAAATATTTTGACAATATGCCTTTTCCATTTTGAAGAGTAAAAGTTTTATTTAGGCTATTAATCAAATTATTATCATTTAACAAAGATTGAACATATTCTGTAATTCCATTTTCACCATAAGTGGTAGTGTAAAAATTACTACCATTTTTTAAAACCCTTACTACTTCTTCAAGCCCTTTATCTAAATCAGGTACATGGTAAAGCATCATATTTGCTACTACCATATCAAACTCTTTATCATTGTATGGTATGTTTTGAATATCAACTTGTTTAAACACAACATTATTAATGGTTGAATTCTTTTTAGCCTCTATCATCATTCCTTCTGAAAAATCTGTTTGAATTATCTGTACATCATTCGGAAACCTAAATTCATTCCACAACTCACCTTTACCACAACCAAGTTCAATAATTTTATAATTATCACGAACATCATATTGCTGCAAAATCCAATTCCCAAAACCTTGCTTATTGGTGCTGTATTTTTGGTGTATCGATATTCTAATATCTAAGTTTACTGAAGTTTTATATTGCTCTTTTACTGTTTCTTTTTTGTTAATTTCCATATATTGACTCCCTTACTACCATATAAATAA
>CAYJFF010000015.1:0-39608 GCA_964369345.1 uncultured Oscillospiraceae bacterium | reverse complement strand
GCAGATGTGCATATAAACAAAAAGGAGATTTTTATTATGAATAGCAAGCTCAATATTTTATGGGTAAACGACAACCCACAAACTGCACACACAATGGTATTTATGTATGCCACTAACGCAAAATTATATGGTTGGTTTGATGAGATTGAGGTTATAATTTGGGGACCTACTGCAAAACTGGTAGCAGAAGACGAAAGTATACAGGAGAGAATTGAGCTTGCTAAGCACGCAGGGGTTGTTATAAAAGCTTGTATTTCTTGCGCAAATATGTTTGGCGTTACCGAAAAATTAAAATCTCTTGATATAGAAGTAGCTGGAATGGGTATACCACTGACAAATATACTTAAAGAAAACGAAAAACTACTAACTATTTGAGTTGCTATTAATTTACTTGTACTACTCTTCTATGATGATATCAAATTTTTCTATTAGCAAATCTTTTAGATGTTCTGTCACTTGGCTATTTTTCATATCTGGGTAGATATTTATATTTTCCTTAGGGTCGCAGACAAGGTCGAATAGCTCCAGTTTATATTCACTGGGGATATGCAGTACATCACCCTGTGGTGTTGCACCTGCGTAGTATGTTAGCCTGTGGGTTTCTGAGCGAACGGTATATGAGCTTGTGTAGGTAGAGAAAATTTCGCTATTTACTTTTACATCTTTGTCCTTTAGCACCTCCACCAGTGACACACCGTCCACGTGGGGGGCTTTGGGCACGCCTGTAAGCTCGCACAGTGTGGGGTAGATATCCAGTAACTCTGCAAGGCTCTGCGTGCTTTCTCCCTTTGTTGTGCCTATATCACGTATCATCAGTGGTACATGTGTGGACTCCTCAAACTGGGTGGTTTTTGCCCATAGTTTGTGCTCACCTAGGTGCCAGCCATTGTCAGCTGCGAAAACAACTATGGTGTCGTTTGCAAGCCCCAGTGCCTCAAGCGCGTCCATTACCCTGCCAATTTGCACATCCATAAAGGTAACGCAGGCGCAGTATGCATGTATGTATTCACGCTGTTTTTCCTCAGACATCACAGGGAAGTCGTCATCTTTATATCTGCCAAAGTCGCCATATGTTTCGCTGATATAGGTATCTCCATAATGTACAAAATCTGACTGTGTGCTTTTTCCTATGCCGTTTTTGGGGAAAAATGGGTTGTCGGCAATGTCCATATTATCCTTATCGTACATATCAAAGTATTTTTTTGGTGCGGCCCACGGCAGGTGTGGACGGTACAGCCCCATAGTTAGGAAGAAGTTCTTTTTGCTCTGAGAAAAGCCCACAAGCTCGTCTATGGTATAGGACGCTGTTTGGAAGTCAATATAGCTTGAGTCGTCGGTGTCCACACACTCTATGATATCTGGGAATGTCCACTCTGCCTGCTGTTCTTTTGTCCCTCTAAAGCGCCTGTAAAACTCTTTTATACGCTGTTTGTTTTCCTCTAACTGGTATCCACTGCAATATCCATCGCACACGTGCTTTTCATCATAGAATGTATGCTGGTATCTACGTGTCCACGCCTCGTCATCTTCGTGGTTGAAATGATAGCTTTTGCCAATGGAAACTGTTTCGTACCCACTATTCATAAAAGCCTGTGGCATAGTTAGCTCGTTGTTAAACCTAACTGTTTTCAGCCCTTTCCAATCGCCATACTTTGGGCGTATGCCACTAAAAAGTGATGCACGTGAGCCCATGCACTGTGGCACTTGGCAGTAGCAATTCTCAAAAATAGTGGACTGCTCTGATAGCTTATCAAGGTTTGGTGTAATAAGCTTTTCTTTGCCAAAGCAGTTAATATCTGGGCGCAGGTCATCAGCAATAATAAACAATACATTTTTCTTCATTATTATACTCCCTTATATAGATTTATACATAATAATATTATACTAAAAGAACTAACATTACAAGAAAAGGAGGAACAGCCATTTGTTCCTCCCTTTTTAATGAAAATTATAATTTAGCTTGCGTATTTTGCGTTATATGCTTCTTGGTATATTGCTTTTAGCTCAGAAAGACCTTTGTTTTCTAGCTCTGCGATATATGCATCCCACTCATCGAATGTTGCATCACCTGTAACAAATCTCGCAACCATTTCCTCAACATATGTGTATATGATTGTCTCGTAGTTTGTTAGCTGTGTGGACTGCTCCTGTGTGTATACCATTGGAGGTAGTATCATCTCTGTTGGTATAGCGTAAGGTATCATATTATTCTGTGTATCCAAAGCTAGCCTATAGCTGGAGCTAGTTTCATATGTGCCCTCATTATACTGCTCGTATCTTAGTGTGTCGCCAGATGGTTTTGGTGCTGCACTTCTCCAAGCGTAGTTTTGTAGGTCGCCCCACATAATTCCATCAGCAAAAATCTGAGCCTCTACAGGTGCGCCTGTGTTCATATCAACAGAATCGGCAGGTATGTCGCCAACACCTGGCTCTACTTTTACCCAGCCTTCGCCCTCTACACCAAACTGTGACATTGTTGCTATTTCTCTGTCATATAGCTCTGCACCCCATCTGAATGCTGCCTCTGGGTATTCGCAAGTTGCAGCTATAACAAAATGTGTTGCATCTATAGAAGAATATGGTATGTATGATGAGTACTGACCATATGGGCCTTCAAGTGGTGCTATAGCCACATATGGTGACCAATCTTCTGTTGCTGCACCATATAGGTTTACAGGGGAGGAAACTGTAACTGCACCAACTGCGTGTGAGCCATCTTCGCTTTTTGATGCTTGTTTTGCCATATCAAGGCTCATTGTAAAGCTCTGGTTGTAGAAAAGCCCCTCGTCATATAGCTCATTCATCCACATCAGTGCTTCTTTCCAGCCTTCTTGGTCGTAAGAAACTTGGATTTCACCATTCTCTATATACACAAATTTTGTGTTGAACGGTGCATATACAAATGGGTTGAACAGATAACCGGACATTAGTGTGCTGTTATAACCACCATTGTATGATAGCAGTGGGATTTCGTCAGTCGCATCGCCATTACCATTAGCGTCCTGCTCTTTGAATAGTGTTAGAACATTTTGGAACTCATCAACTGTTGTTGGCACTTCTGCGCCTACATTATCCAGCCAGTTCATATTCATCCATAGCTTATATGGTGCAGTTGTATGCACTGTGTCGCTACAATATGGTAGTGCGTAGATATTGCCATCACCCATAGTTAGTACTGACTCCAGTGTTGGTATATCGGTGAATAGAGTGTCTATGTTTGCACCATATTTGTCAATTGCGTCGTTCATAGCATAGAACGCACCCTGTGTGCCATAAACAGCTTGTTGTGTTTGTGTTATGTTACAGTCTAGGTAGATATCTGGCATTGTGTTTGTAGCAAGCGAGATATTTACTTTTTCTTCGTATCCATCAGCCGCAAGCACGTTCCAGTTGATATGTATGTTTGTCAGTTCTTCGTAGTACTGTGTGAAAGTGTTTGTTTCCATATCCTCAACATTTGCCTGTGATGGAACCATAACTTCAAGCTCGATTTTTTCGTTAACTATTGGGAACACGCCCTCTGGGTTTACACCCGACTCATCAGTTGTGTTTGCTGTGCTTACTGATGTGCCACCACTTGTAGATGTACCTGTGCTAGATGAACTACTGGATGGTGTAGAACATGCCGACAGCATAATAGCAAGTGCTAGTGCTAGTGTCAAAAATCTTTTCTTTTGCATAATGTATCTCCTTTAATATAAATTTTATCAAACTACCGTTGCCAAAGCTCTTTGGTAGCTATTAACCTTTTATAGAACCTATCATAATACCTTTTACTATGTATTTTTGTATAAATGGATAAATCATCATCATAGGCAGTGAAGAAACAACTATAAGCGAATATTTTAGTAATAGTTTCATTTCCTCTTGTTTTACCATCAGTTCAACATCATAACTGGACATAGCAGAATAGTCAACACTATTAGCTATCAAAATCTCTCTTAGGAATAGCTGTAGTGGGTATTTGTCTTTGTCGCTTAGGTATAGTAGTGCGCCAAAATAGCTATTCCAGTGGCCTATTGCATATAACAGTGTCATAACAGCTATTATTGTGCCAGATAGTGGTATAACAATCGACCATAGGTACCTGATGTTTGAGCAACCGTCAATCTGTGAAACCTCGAAAAGCTCCTTGGGTATTGTCGTTCTAAAGTATGTTCTTACAACCAGTACATTATAAACACTCATAAGGCCTGGGATGATAATTGCCCAGATAGTGTTTAGCATATTTAGGTCGTTTATTAGCATATAGCTGGGGATAAGACCGCCAGAGAACAGCATGGTGAATAACATTAGTTTCATTAGCACGCCACCACCCACAAAGTCGTCCCTAGACAGCGGATATGCAGCAATTATAGTAACTACTATGTTCAGCACTGTACCTAAAATAGTATATATAATGGAGTTTAGGTAGCCAGTCCAGACATCTTCATACGCAAAAACCATGGAATATGACTCTAGCGAGAAATCTACAGGAAAAAGACCAACCTTACCATTTTGCACTGCTTTTGCATCACTAAAAGATGATGCCACAATGTGCATAACAGGTATTAATATAATCAAAAACACAAAGATAGAAGCCACCCAAATCATGATATTAAAGACTTTATCGACATTGCTATCTTTGATTTTGTTGTTTTGTTTTACCATAGAGATGACTCACCAACTTTCTTAGCTAGGCTATTTACACTTATAATAAGCACAAGTGCTATAAGTGACTGGAACAAGCCAATAGCTGTGGGGTAGGAGTAGTTTGCAATGGGGGAAGCTATACCTATTTTATATACATATGTGTCTATAACCTCAGAAGTTCTGGAGTTTAGTGTGTTTTGTAGTAGGAATATTTTCTCGAAACCTGTGGATAGAATATGTCCCATACTAAGTATTGTTAGGGTGATGAAAGTCGGCTTTATACTTGGTAGGTCTATATGCCACACACGCTTGAATTTAGATGCGCCGTCCACCACTGCTGCCTCGTGCAATGTTGGGTCCACACCTGCAAGCGCTGCTATATATATAATAGAGCTATAACCTGTGTTCTGCCACACGCCCGACCACACATATACATGGGGGAACATATCTGCACTACCCATAAAGTCTATTTGCTCCATACCCATTGACTGCAAAACTTGGTTTACAGGGCCATAGTCCACAGCCAAGAACTGTAGCAATATGCTCGCCATAACGGTCATAGAGATGAAATATGGTGCACAGGTGATAGTTTGTAGCACTTTTTTGAACTTTAGCTGTGCTATGTAGTTTAGTATGAGTGCTAGTGTAATAGGGAAAACCATACCTATTAGCAGGCTGTATACACTAAGTGTTAGTGTATTGCCAAGTAGCCTTGTAAATTCAGATGAGCTAAAGAAAGTTTCAAAATGCTTAAAACCAACAAAGGGGCTATCTGATATGCCCTGAAATACACTATAGTCACGGAACGCAATTTGCACACCATACATTGGTACATACTTAAATATAAATAAATACGCAATTGGGATAAGGAACAGTAGGTACAAATCCCAATTTTGTTTTACGAGTTTTAGATTTTTCTTATAATCTATTCTCGATTTTTTTGTGCTTTTCTTTGGTAAGGACTTTACCATAACAACACTCCATTCTTCTTTTTGTTTTTTGGGGTGGTAAACTTTTATAAAAGCACCACTGTTTTGTTAATAAAATTTTATCAATTTTTTAACACTACGTCAACAAACAAAACGTGATTTGACCGTTCAATTTTGTACACTCACCCAAAGCACACCGTACAAATCGCCTACATAGCAAACATATTCCCACACGCAAACACACAGCTAGGTATGCTGTAGAACAAAAAGCACTGCAAATGTTACTATTTTATTAACAGTTCCATTTCTCTATTGCATTTTGCTTATAATTAAGGGTATTATATTCATAGTATTTTGTGGTATACCCACAAATGTAACATCTCTTAGGAGTGATTATATTGAGAAGCCAAAGGCTTATATTTATAAAAATATTCTGTTCATACCTAATAATACTGCTAATCAGCCTTGTGTTTTTTGTGGCTGTTAACAGTGTTACAATATCCATTATCCGCAATAATTCCTATGATACTTTCAACAATTCTCTATCGCAGACCATAAACTTTGTGGACTCACGTTTTGAGGAAGTTGAGGCTATTTTTGAATACATAAAATCTGATAGCTCCATAAAAAGTGTCATGGACAATTCCGCATATGCCGACGAGGATTTTAGCTATTACGATATTTACACTGCTAGCCAAAATTTGTTTTCATATAACGAGGTGAATAAAGCAATAGACTCTGTGAATGTGTTTGTTTATAATGGCAACTATGTTTTTTCTAACAAGAGTGGCACGGTGATTGATGATGCACATATCACAAATATCAACGGCATATTGCTGGACGAGCAAAATATCGCGAAAATCTATGGTAGCATGCATATTAATACATACACTAGGTTAGCAACAGTGGACGGAGAAGAAATGTTTGTTATATCCAGCATTGTTTCCCCGACTGATGCCACTGTTTTGGGTGCTTTGGTTGTGGCTATCTCCAATGATTTTTTGGCAGATGGCTTGCAGGAGTTCCAACCCAACCAAATGGGAATATCATATATCTTGGATGAAGATATGGAGCTAGTTTATTCGCTAAGGGGCGAGGAATGTACGCTAACGAGTGATAACACATCATATAGCAACTGGCTGATAACACAGGAAATACCCAGTGGATATACTTTTTACACACAGCAGTCCGCAAACAATGGCTGGCACTACTGCACCATTGTATCCGACCAAACAATATACGGACAGGCGTTGTTTATGCAAAATATACTAATTGTTGTAGCTTGTGGACTACTGCTACTGGGACTGTTTGTTTCGATTATTTTCTCCAATAACAATTCATCTGTTTTTCGCAAAATTCTGCCATATCTTAGGAAGTTTGGCACAGAGGAGCAGTCAAAAGACACCTATGAGTATATAGAAAGGTCTGTGTCCAACCTAGTGGAAACACATAGCAACTTAGTCACTAACCTAGCCACCAAAAAACCACTGCTAGAGGCTGCCGCACTGCAAAAACTGCTTATGCAAAGCCCTATAGACTATGACACCACAACTATACTGAAAGATATAGACATAGAAAAAAACGCAAACACGATAGTGGTGATAGCGCAGAACAGAGTACTGTATAATATACTTGACGAGAGCCAGCAGGGCGACACCGTGCTTTTTGCCAGAGTGAAAGAAGAAATCACCCAAAAATACACAAACACAGCATATGCACTGGATATTGATAGGGAAACATGTGCTATGCTACTTGTTGTAGATGGACAAAGCACCGACGAAATAAGCGCACTACTACGCACAGTTGCAAGGGAGATATCCACACAGGGCAACCAGCAGATACTTTTCTTTGTCAGCGATATCGTAAGCGGAATAGAAAATATACACATAGCATTCAGCCAAGCGCTTAAAATCTCCAAAAATGCTATGCTTGCTACGGATAAGTTTATATATGTTAGTAGCTCGCTGAATGTAGAGGATAACTATGAGTACTCTGCCGAAACAGAGATAAAGCTGAGCTTATATGCCAAAAATGGCGAGCTTGACAAGGTTAAGCAGACGTTAACAGACATATACATAGTAAATTTTGTAGAAAACCCACATTCCAACGAAGTTCTAAGCCAGCTAGTTGGTGCTCTGCGTGCTACACTGGTGAAAAACAAGTCCACTTTTCTGATAAACGATAGCCTAAAGAGCGACTACGAAGCACTTGATTACGCTACATCAGTCAATGATATTTTCAATGCTGTGGTTCGTGTATATACCTCGATTTGCCAGAATTCCAGCGAGTTTAAGTCCGTAAAAGAGAGCGAAACCATATTTGCCATACTGGAGTTTATGAATAATAATTTGTCAGACTCTGCCTTTACCATACGTGATGTGTGCAATGATTTTTCTTTGTCGGAGTCCAGTGCCAATAAGTTGTTTAAAGACAGTCTGCAAAAAACTTTTACAGAGGTGCTAGAGTCCATTCGCATAGAAAAAGCATGTGAGCTACTGAGACTTGAGACTATGTCGATAAAAAATATCTCAGACGCCTGTGGATATACAAGCGATGGCTCATTTAGACGTGCATTCAAGCGATGTGTGGGTGTTAGCCCCAGCCAGTATTCCAAGGCTATTAAATAATCCAGCAGTATAGAGGCACTCGGTGCTTTATATAAATTTATAATATGAGGTGTGAAAAAATGCTGCAAGTCAAGTACAAAAAAACGTACAACATAACGAGTGTTAAAGCAACTGATACTGCGCTGATTTTAGTATCCGAGAGGGGGCTTTTGCGCCTTGCTCCACAAACAGAGAACATAGTACGCATAAGCTATACCGAGATGGAGGACTTCGCCACTGGTGTGTGCATAGGTCTTAGCGAGGAAAGATTTTTTGCTGGCTGGTCGTATGAAGAAAGCGCAGAATGTGTAACGCTAACACTGCCCAAACTAGTGCTGAAAGTTGACAAAGCTACTGCCTCCATAAAATATTATGATGAAAATGCCAAGCTACTTTTGGCAGAGCGCCCACACCAGAGCCACGAACTGCAAGAGTTTGATGGAATGAAAACGATTGTTGACGAAAACACAAAGATAGAAGAAGTGGAAACCCCAGACGGTACAAAGCGTATAATCAAAGAGGCTACAGAAATATTTGATAAAAAGCTATACCACACCAAGCTACACCTAAACTTTGCTGAAAATGAGAAGATATATGGGCTAGGACAAGCGGAGGAGGGTGTGCTAAACCTTAGAGGCACAACCCAGTACCTACACCAAGCTAATATGAAAATCGCAATACCAGTAATGCTATCCACCGCGGGCTATGGTATTCTTTTTGCCACTGGTAGCACCGCTATTTTCAGCGATACACAGTATGGCTCGTATTTTTATACAGAGGCAGACAACCAAATGGACTTTTACTTTATAGCTGCTAGTAAATTTGATGATGTAGTGCGTGGCTACAGACAGCTAACCGGCAAAGCTGTTATGCTACCACGCTGGGCTTTTGGCTTTTTGCAGTCACAAGAAAGGTACGAAACACAGGCAGAGGTGCTAGACATTGCAAAAGGCTATCGTGACAGGCAAATAGGGCTTGACTGTATCATTATGGACTGGATGTCGTGGGAGGGCGAGAAATGGGGACAAAAAACTTTTGATTTTTCACGTTTCCCAAACCCACGCGAGATGACTGATAAACTACACCAAGATAACATAAATTTTATGATATCTATTTGGCCAAATATGCGTGAAATTTCTGAGAATTACAACGAGTTTTTGGATGCAAACCTGCTACTACCTGCAAACATCATTTATGATGCATTCAGGAAAGAGGCACGCGACCTATACTGGAAACAGGCAAACGAGGGGCTATTTAGCCATGGTATTGATGCTTGGTGGTGTGACTCCAGCGAGCCTTTCTGCCCAGAGTGGGTGGGCGCTGTTAAACCAGAACCCTCCAAGATGTACGAAAATTTTGTGCGTGTTGCCTCCAAATACGTGGCTGATGATGTGACAAATGCCTTTGGTGTACGCCATTCACAGACTATCTCCGACGGACAGCGTAGTGCTTGTGACAAAAAGAGAGTTATGAACCTAACACGTAACACATATATGGGTGGACAAAAATATGGCGTTGTGCTCTGGTCTGGCGACACTGCTGCTTCTTGGCAAACATACCGTAACCAAATTGTGGCAGGGCTGAACTTCTGCGCTACAGGTCTACCATACTGGACACTGGATATAGGTGCATTCTTTGTGGGCATGGGCGAGAAGTGGTTCTGGGACGGAGACTACAACAACGGGCTTGAGGATTTGGGATATAGGGAGTTGTTTGTGCGTTGGTTCCAGTATGGCGGATTTTTGCCTGTATTTAGGAGCCACGGAACAGAAATCAGGCGTGAAATGTGGCTGTTCGACGGCGAGAACCATATGTTTTATGATGCCATGATAAAGGCAAACCAGCTAAGATATACGCTAATCCCCTATATTTATTCGCTGTCTGCACAGGTTTACAGAGATGATGCATCTATGATGAAAATGCTGGCGTTCGACTTTGCACATGATGATATTGCAACCTCCATAAAAGACCAATATATGTTTGGCGACATAATGGTGTGCCCAGTGGTTGAGCCTATGTACTATGGTGTGAACTCCACAGTATTGGCTGACATACCAAAAACTAGGCAAGTATACTTACCCAGTGGCTGTGATTGGTTTGATTTCCATACCAACGAATACTACAAAGGTGGGCAAACAATAACAGTGCCAGCAGATATTGACACCATACCACTATTTGTAAAAGCTGGCACGATTATCCCACGTACAGCACCACTACAGAGCACAGCAGAGGTGGATAACGCTAAGGTTACTATGCATATCTATGCAGGGGCGGACTGTACGTTCGAGCTATACGAGGACAGTGGCAATGGCTATGAATATGAGAATGGCGAGTATAATATAACAAAATTCTGCTGGGAAAATGGGGAAATTGCTATCTCCCAAAACCCAAAAAGATTTGATATTATCATACACGAGGTGAGATAAATGATGTATAAAGAAAATTGGGAACAGACAAAAGAATATCTTGAAGCTTTTTGGAACAAAGACTGCCTAGACAGGTGCTCGTTATCCATTGCAGTGGTGAAAGACCCAGCAAAACAGGTGGACTTTAGCAAGCTATACACCCCAGAGGAACGCTTTACCAACCCAGAGGTAATTGACAATATATGCAGGACAATGTTTGGTAACAAGACATATTTTGCAGAGAGTATACCAGCAAAATACACCGACTTTGGCACAGCGGGGCACTGCACATTTTTTGGTTGCAAGCCAAATTATACGCCGAGCACAATTTGGTTTGACCCTGTTTTGGAGGACACAAACTCTGCCCTGCTAAAAACAGACCTAGACAACTGCATAGCGTATGAAAAACAGCAAAAGCTAATGCAAGACCTTGTAAAGCTTGCAAATGGTGACTACTTTGTGTCAATGTCCGACAACTGTGGTATGGTGGACGCCCTAGCAGAGATACGTGGCACACAAAACCTACTCATAGATATGTTGGAGGAGCCTGACTTTGTGCACGAGTGTATGCCAAAGATAATAGACGCGTGGAAAACCTCGGAGCATAGGTACTATGATATCCTAAAAGAAAACAACCTCGGTGGCTCTACCCATGGGTGGATGCAAGTGTGGGCGAAGGGTATGCATGTGCAACTACAGTGTGATTTCTCCGTTATGATATCACCAGATTTGTTCGAGGAATTTGCCCTACCAGAGCTTGAGGAGTGTTCCAAAGCTGTGGACTTTGCATCGTACCACCTAGACGGCATAGAGGAAGTACGCCACCTAGATATGATATTATCAGTCGAGGGTATAAACAACATTCAGTGGACACCTGTAGCAGGGCAACCAAAAACTTCTGCCTCTATAGAAACATTCCAGAAGATACAAAAAGCTGGTAAGGGGCTTATACTCAGCCCACAGCTGGACGAGATAGAGATACTGCTAAAAAATCTATCACCAAAGGGCTTGCGCCTAAACATAAACAATGTACCAGATGACCAAACAGCCATTGACATCATAAAAATGGCAGAAAGATATAGATAAAACAATATATAGTGCATAAAGCTGTATTATTGGCTAAATAATTACAAGCAAAACCCCCAAAGGTATAATCAAATTGATTGCACCCTTGGGGGTTATATAGTTTATCGCAGTGTTATTCGCTCTTCATTAAATCCACTCTAAAGATACCGAAGCCGACCTTGCCCTTAAAGTAGTTTTTGCTAGAGTCCTCTTCTTGATTATATGCGTCCAGAGTAACTACAAGTTTCTTACTACCTGCATTTGTGATGTTTAGCTTGCCTATATAGCTAATTCTATCATCATAGCAGCGTTTGTTTGGTGTTACATAATCTTTATCAGCTTTTATCACACTAGCAGCAGAGCTCTCCTCCACAGTTACTCGCACTGTGTGACCGCCACTCCATGCTTCGTATTTCTTGGGGCGAGTGTAGATGTATACATCATATTCACCAGCTTCATCAACAGAAAAATCCATAGTAAGGCTACCATCAGCAGACATCCAGTTGCGCACAATACCATTTTTATCTATGGTACGGTCTTCCTCCACCAGTGCATTGTCTTTTTCTGCATCGGCAGCGTCAAGATTTTCGCCAACTGTGTCCACAATTGCTGGTTGTTTATTATTCGTACCTGTCAGAACACCCTGTGCAGCAAATAGCTGTATGGATTTATCACACAGCTGATAAAAACCTGTTTTCGCTTGCGGTTTTCCGTCTAGCTCCACCCTTATCACCTTGATGTCATCACTGCCGTCAAAGCTACCCTTGATAACCAGTTCATCTCTGTCATAGTTCTCGTTTTTGCCCTGTGTAAATTCGAGCTGAGTTTCTGGTGCGTCTAGGTTATAAACCCCAAGCACCTTAGTGGCCATACCTGTTAGGCAAATATCTTCGGTTTTGTTTTGTACAAATAAATATAGGTTGTTACCTTTGGTAGCTATCTTGCCCCATGGAACATCATAGTCAAATGGACTACCAGAAGTACCATAGATAGCCTCGCTATACCTTGCCACCCATTCACCCAGCGCCTCAAAATCACGCACTGTTTCTGCAGGTATACCACCTGCCTCGTTGGGGCCTATATTCAGTGCGTAGTTAGCATTTACACTTAGCAGTGCAACCAGTGTATCTTTAAGCTCTCTTGGTGTACGGAAATTTTTGTCATTTAGTTTGTACCCCCAAGTATTGTTGTGGGTACCAGTAGTTTCCCACACACCCTCACGCAGTACACAGTACGGTATCTCGTTATCACCAGATGATGCGTAGTCTGATATACGCTCGTTATCTGGGGTTGTTTCAAAAGCATTGGATAATATTCTGCCATTGATAATGCAGTTTGGTTGCAGTGACTTAATCATCGCACGCACCTCAATAGCCCACTCTTTTTTAAATCCACGTGGTGTGTCAAACCATATCATAGAAACTTCGCCATAGTTTGTTAGTAGCTCTGTGAGCTGTCCCATACATTTTCCATGTAGAAAGGTCTCGAAATTTTTGTCATCTGTATTATAGTCCCAGTCATTACCAAAAGCATTCTTATCCTCCCAGTCCAGCGAATGGCTATAATAAAAACAAAGCTTTATACCTGCTTTAGCACATTCATCTGCTAGCTCTTTCATGGGGTCACGGTCAGGAGTGCATAGCTTAGTAACAGTATAGTCGCTAACCTTTGAGTCAAATAACGCAAAGCCTTCATGGTGCTTAGTGGTGAAAATTATGTACTTCATACCAGTTTTAACTGCTAGGTCAACATAATCTTTTGCATTAAATTCGTTTAGTGTCATAAGTGGGGCAAGCTTATTTTTGTATTCTTCCACCGGTATCTGAAATCTGGACTGAATCCACTCGCCAATGAAAGGAACCTCTTCACCATCCCAGAAGCCTTTTGTAGTAGAATAGAGTCCAAAATGAACCATCATCCCCAGTCGTGCATCCTCAAACCATTGCATAGTAGTTACTCCTTTACCTGTAAAAATATTGTAATACTATTATACATTTTTGCACTAGCTTTTGCAATGCTCACTACATATAATTTGTAGTTTTTTAACAGCATATCACAAACAATACCCTTTTCTATGACATAATAAGCCTCTTGCAAAAAATTTAGGTGATTATGATATTTGTGTATGATTGACTTTATAAAAAAGTGAGAGTATAATTGTAATAGAAGATATTTTTAACTAAACTAATAAATTATATCTAAAATAAAAATAGATACATATTATAAGACTTTGTGCGAAGTTATTAACATAAATATGACTTGTACTTTTTGTAATAATTCAAGACTGGAAAATAGAATTGTTTGAAAGGACGGTTAATTACATTGAAAAGATTTTTTACTTTTTCTCTTTGCATTTCATTGTTTCTATTTATTACAGGTTGTGTAGTTGATAGTAGCGATAATACTAGCACTTCTCATTATGAATCAGAGCCGATTGCATCAGGAACCGATGTTGTTGAAACTAATAATGTCGAGATTGACTTTTGGACTTTTCCTATTGGTGATTTTGGGGAAATTGATGTAGTCGAGGGTTTTGTTGAAGAATTTAATAAAATATATCCACATATCACAGTCCATGTAAAAACACTGGATTTTGCAACTGGTGATGCACAAATAGAAGAAGCTATTGCAAAAAGAGATGCTCCCGACATTGTGTTAGAGGGCCCAGAGCGCTTGGTAGCAAACTGGGGTGCTAGGGGGCTTATGGTGGATTTGAGCGATATGTGGGACGAAGAAACTACTGCTAATATCTCACAAGTATCAAAAGAAGTTGTAAATGCCTGTCAGGCACCCGATGGTGCATTTTATCAATATCCGCTAGTTATGACCGCCCATGTTATGGCAATTAATTACGAAGTTTTTGAAGAAGCAGGTGCATTACAATATATTGATGAGGAAAACCGCACTTGGACAACGGACGGTTTTGTTGCTGCTATGGAAACTATTCGAGATAGTAATCTTGTCGAATTTCCTGGTGTAGTTTATACTGGTGGCCAAGGTGGCGACCAAGGTACAAGAGCTTTGGTTACCAATTTTTATGGTGCAGCTTTTACAAATGAAGACCATAATGCCTATACAATTAATAGCGAGCTTGGGATAAAAGGATTATCTTTGTTGCAGGATATGGTTGAGAATGGCTCGCTTACTCATAACCCTAATATAGCTGCCGCTGAGGAACTGCAGATGTTTGCTTCCCAAGAAACTGCTATTACACTTGCTTGGAACGCAACAAACGAATCTTTGTATGCAAAGCAGGTAGATTTTACTCCTTTTGCGATGAATTTCCCCTCTGATGACGGAATTGCTCAGTTACAGGGTGGAATTTGGGGGTTTGGGATATTCAATAACGGAGATATGGACAAGCTCAACGCATCAAAGTTATTTATTGAATTTTTAGCCGATGACCCAGCACAAAGACAGAGCAGTATTATTGCAACTCAGTTTTTCCCTGTTAACAGCCTTTATAATGGTGTTTATATCGGTACTGAATTTGAAGAAAGAATGGCTGGATATTATCCTTTTATGACAAACCTTGGGGATTATTATCAAGTATCTATTGAATGGACGGAGCAACGAACTGCATGGTACCAAATGCTCCAAAAGATTTTGAATGGCGAAGATGTAGTAACGTGTGCAGATGAATATGTAAATTATCTTGATGAAAAGATAGAAGCTTAAATTTGTTAAAGATTTTTATAGGAAGGAAGATAATGAAAAATTTACTTAAAAATCAAAGATTGCAGTTGATTGGTGCTTTTGTGGTCGTTATATTTTTGATTTTTTCTACATTGTTTTATAATGTTTTTATAAGAGATGAGATTAACGAGCTATCCGGCCAAAGTATTCAGCAATTAATGGATACTAACGTAGATACCTTTAGACTGAAATTTGAATCAAATATTAACCTGCTTGAGTCAACAGCATCTCTTTTGCCTGTTTGGGATTATCTCAGGTATATCGATTATGAATCTGGAGAGTATGATTATATCTCCGAGAGTTTTGACTATACAATGGTAATTAATCCATATGGATATGCAGTCGGAAGTGACGGAAATATTGGCGATGCTTTTGAGGAAGAATATTTTCAAAATGCAATGAATGGCGAAACTACCATAAGCGAGCTAATTACGACAGACCAAAATGGAATTCGTACTATAGTTATTTCTACACCAATGATTGCCAATGGTGAAGTTCGTGGAGTTTTAGCAGGGCTTATATATGTAGAAACTCTTAATGATATATTTGGTAACCCAATTGACGGAATTTTTGCAAATCTTTTGCTTGATAGCCAGGGGAATATCATCTCCAACGGTGTAGAGAACACATATTTTAGTCCGTCTACGAATGCTTTTGATTTTATATCTGGATTTAATTCAACATCTCAAGAAAAAGTTGAGCTTCTTAAGGCTGATATATTAAACGAAGAAGCTGGAGAGTGTAAGATTGAATTTAACGGAGAATTGTACCGATTAATTTATACACCTGTTGGCGTAAAAGATTGGTCGATTATGTCCATTATTCCTGAGTCAATAATTCAGTCCACTATCAACTCAATTATAATTGTGAGCGCAGTTGTTTCTATTGGGCTAGTGCTAATTATTTGTTTCTTTGCTTATTTAATCGGAATTACTAGGCGTAAACATTTTAAAAACATTGAAGAAATAGCCTATGTTTCTCCACTTACAAAATTAAACACTTTGGTAAAATTCAAATTAGATGCACCTGCTTTTATAAAAGAACATGGCACCAAAAAGTTTTTGCTTATAAAGTTTGATATAGAAAATTTCAGGCTAGTTAATGAAACTCTTAGTGTTGTAGAGGGCGATAAAATACTCAAGAGTATGGCTGTCGCTATTAAGACAGGGACCACATCTGATTTGTTGTCGGCGCATATATACAATGATGAATTTTTGATTTTGATAGCGTATTCAAAAGACGAAACAGATAATTGGTATGATGAATATAAAAATAGGCTATATGATAATCTGGGTGAAAATTTCAAGTATAATTTGCGTATAGTTTCAGGATATTATTATATAAATGATACTGATTTGCTGGATATTCAGGCTTGTATCGAAAAAGTAAACATTGCTCACCATAATGCTAAGGAAGAAAAATTGCAGAACAGTGTTTTTAATGATGAATATTTATCTGATGCAATAAAGGCGAAAGAAATAGAGAACACTATGGAAAAAGCTCTCCTCGACGGTGAGTTCAAGATGGTTTTGCAACCTGAATTAGGTCTGGAAAAAGGAAAGATGATTGCAGCCGAAGCGCTCGTAAGGTGGATAAGCCCTACCAGTGGATTTAGAGCTCCAAATGAATTTATACCTATCTTTGAGAAAAACGGATTTATCTTAAAACTAGATATGTATATGTTTGAAAAAGCTTGTAGTTTTCTGAGCTTATGGGAAAAAGACGGCAGAAAACCTTTTGTTATCTCTGTTAATTTTTCAAGAAAAAATTTGTATTCCGCAGATTTTGTTCCGAAGTTAACAGCTATATGCAAAAAATATGATGTTGAGTCCAAATATTTGGGCATAGAAATAACAGAAACGAGCATGCTCAGTGCTGATTTCGACCTGAACTCCTTTATAAATGATTTGCACAGCGAAGGTTTCAAGGTATTTATGGACGATTTTGGTGTGGGGTATAGCTCTTTGGGCTTGTTGAAAAACACGCCAGTTGATGTTCTTAAGCTAGACAGAAGTTTTTTTGTAGAGTCACCAACTCGTGAACGTGGCTTCGCTGTTGTTGCTAGTGTAATCAGATTGTCTAAAGACTTAAATATCAAGACTGTTGCCGAGGGAATAGAAACTTTAGAGGACTTAACGATATTAAAAGAAATGGGTTGTGACATACTTCAAGGCTATTATTATGCAAAACCTATGTCAGAAGATGATTTTAAGGCATTCTGTGACAGCGAAAACAGCACTGTGAAGTTATTTGAGTAAGTAATCCAGTTACACTACATTTGCAATTAAAACATATTACCAAACACTAAAACAAAAGATACATAAACTTGACGCTTTGTCCAGTCTATGTATCTTTTCATTTATTATATATTTTTTAGCAACGAGTAGCTCTCTGTCATTAGTCGTCATCAACAACTATATCTTTTATCATGTTTTCTATCTCGGACATTAGGTCTGTTTCGGAGAGTGTTGCCGCTGCATCAGCTTCTCTTTGCTGCTCTAGCTCATACGCCTGCTCTATCTCTGCCTCTCGCTGTTGCTTTTCCTTTATAACCTTTAGCCTTGTAAATTCCTCACGCTCTTTTTCTTCTAGTGCGTCTGTGATGAACTTAGATGCATACTCAAGGCTTGGTATTATGATGTTTTTAAGCGCATTTGCCCTGCTCTGTGTCTTTTTGATAGCATTCGCAAGGCGATATATGCAGTTTTCTAGCTCTGCTAGCTCTGCTGTCATCTGCTTAACATAGTGGAAAGAGAGATAAGCCTTGTCCAGCTGTGTATTGGTGTCAGAAAAGCCATAGCAAAAGTCCGGCTCCTCTGGGCAGTCCAGCTTTACTATAGGTAGCTCTACGCCCATTACGCTGTAGTATGTCAGCGATAGTGCGTGCTCTACTGGTACACTTGCCGATATCTCTGCAATGCTACCCAGCGTGATATTTGCACGTTGTAGCGCAAAGTACGCAGAGGAAAAAGTGCTGTCTATCCTACCACGCAGTGCCTTTGCCTTGTCTACGGACATCATCATCTCACGTATCAATATATTACGTTTTCTGTCCATAAGGTCAAAACCCATACGTGCAAGCTTTAGCGATTTTTTTACATTAATCAAGTTGCCTTTTGTCGGCACAAGGTTGTTGAGCATAGTAACACTCACCTCCCGTTATTAAATACGATACATCTCTGCTTTGTTCTCGTCATAATATTCGTCCAGCAGTTTATTATCGAGCCTATCTAGGTGCTCACGCGGTAGCAATGATAGCATAGCCCAGCCAAGGTCCAGTGTTTGCTCTATCGTGCGTTCTTCGTCAAACTCCTGTGTTAGGAAGAATTTCTCGAAACTCTTGCCAAACTGCATATATGCCTTGTCGTTGGGGCTTAGCTCGTCCTCACCAATAACAGATGCCAGACTGCGTGCGTCCTGCACTTTTGCATAGCAGGCAAACAGCTGGTTTGCTAGTGGCGCATGGTCGGACCTTGTGTATCCCTCGCCTATACCGTCTTTCATCAGACGAGAAAGGCTGGGCAGTATAGCAATAGGTGGATATGCTCCCATAAGGTCAAACGAGCGGTCTAGCACTACTTGCCCCTCTGTGATATATCCTGTAAGGTCTGGTACTGGGTGTGTTATATCATCGTTTGGCATAGTAAGTATGGGTACTTGTGTAACAGAGCCATTCTTACCATTTATAATACCTGCACGCTCGTAAAGCGCTGCAAGGTCGGAGTACAGATAGCCTGGGTAGCCTTTTCTTCCTGGGATTTCACCTTTTGATGATGAAAACTCACGCAGCGCCTCTGCATATGATGTCATATCTGTAAGAATAACAAGCACGTGCTTATTTTTCTCATATGCTAGGTACTCTGCCGCTGTTAGCGCACAGCGTGGTGTCAAAATACGCTCGATAATTGGGTCGTTGGACATATTAAGGAACATAACAACATTGCCCAGTGCACCGCTGGACTCAAACGAGCTACGGAAATACTCTGCAACGTCGTTTTTTACGCCCATAGCCGCAAACACTATACAAAAATCATCTGCTAGGCTAACACCTGAGCTATCTGTTATTTTTGCTTGTTTTGCTATCTGCACTGCAAGCTTGTTGTGGCTCATACCAGAGCCTGAGAATATAGGCAGTTTTTGCCCACGAATTAGTGTAACTAGGGCATCAATAGCAGATACACCAGTCCTTATATAGTTACGTGGATATGTTCTGGAAACTGGGTTTATGGGCTTTCCGTTAATGTCCATCATTTTATCAGAAAAAATCTCGCCCAGCCCGTCAATGGGCTTGCCACTACCATTCATTACTCTGCCTAACATTTCCTCGGAAACTGGCAACTGCATGGAGTGCCCCATAAATGTTGTGCGTGTGTTTGTTAGTGACAGGCTACGTGTGCCCTCAAAGACCTGTATTACAGCACGCTGTCCCTCTAGTGCTACCACCCTACCAGTACGGGATGTTCCGTCCTCCAGTGTCAGCTCCACCATTTCCTCAAACGAAACCCCACTAACATTATCCAGCACCACAAGTGGCCCGTTTATCTCTTTTAATCCTACAAATTGTACGCTCATCGGCGGTGCCCTCCTTAAGACCTGTCGGGAATTTCTATTTTTGCAAGCTCTAGCTCTATATTAATGCGATATTGCTCAAACATCTCTGGCTTGTCGTTTGGTATGTCATATTTCACTTTTATAACTTTATCAAACAAGCCCAGCTCCATTATCTCGCTTAGTGGCACGCCTGCCATAGTCAGTGTTCTACACTTATCATATAGATATAGTATCAAGTCCATCATTTTCATCTGCTTATCTAGCGATACATATGCATCATCTTTATGGAATGCATTTTGTTGCAAGAAACCAACTCTTATTACGTGGGATATCTCTATAACTAGCTTTTGCTCATCGGGCAGTACGTCTGCACCTATAAGCTTTACTATTTCCATCAGCTTGTCTTCTTCGTGTAGCAGATTTATTATAGCCTGACGTCTTTTTACAAATGTGTGGTCAACTGTGTCTTTGTACCAGCCACGCAGTTCTTCCATGTACTCACTATAGCTATTTGTCCAGTTTATAGCTGGGTAGTGCCTTGCATATGCAAGTGCTTTGTCCAGCGCCCAGAAACAGCGTACAAAACGCTTTGTATTCTGTGTAACAGGCTCGGAAAAGTCCGACCCCTGTGGAGATACCGCACCGATGATGGACACGCTACCCTCGCTACCGCACAGTGTTTGCATATAGCCTGCACGCTCATAGAAGTCAGAAAGGCGTGATGGCAGATATGCAGGGAAACCCTCCTCTGCTGGCATTTCTTCCAGCCTACCAGAAATCTCACGCAGTGCCTCTGCCCAACGTGATGTAGAGTCCGCCATAATAGCCACGTGGTAGCCCATATCACGGTAGTACTCAGCAAGTGTTATACCTGTGTATATAGATGCCTCACGCGCGGCAACTGGCATATTAGATGTATTTGCGATAAGTATCGTTCTATCAGTAAGTGGCCTGTTGGTCTTGGGGTCTATAAGCTCGCTGAATTCCTCCAACACCTGTGTCATCTCATTCCCACGCTCACCACAGCCTACATATACTATAATCTCTGCGTCACAGTGCTTTGCCAGTGTGTGCTGTGTCATTGTTTTACCAGTGCCAAAACCACCTGGTACTGCTGCTGTGCCACCCTTTGCTATAGGGAAAAGTGTGTCTATAACACGCTGTCCTGTTATTAGTGGGCGTGATATAGGCAGTCTTGAGCCTACTGGTCTGGGTATGCGTATAGGCCATTTTTGGCAGAGAGTAAGCTCCCACTCCTTGCCCTTTGCGTCTGTAACTTTTGCCACACAGTCATGTATGGTGTACTCACCATTTGGTGCAACCCATGTTACCTCGCCATCTATACCACTGCCTACTAGGCAACGGTGTGTTATCAGCTGTGTTTCTGGGCAGGTAGCATATATAGCACCTGTTTTTACACGGTCACCCACAGCGATAGTCATTGTCACGTTCCATTTTTTTGTCACATCCAGTGGTGATATATTGCAGCCCTCGCCTATAAATGCACCTGTCATTTCCTCCAGCACTGGCAGTGGGCGCTGTATGCCATCGAAGATATTTGATAGTATGCCGGGTCCTAGTAACGCACTAATGGGGAAGCCTGTTTTTGCCACAGGTTCGCCACAGCATAGCCCCGTTGTAACCTCGTACACCTGTATTGTAGTTATCCTGTTGCTTATAGCGATAACCTCGCCTACAAGCTCTTTATTACCTACATAGACCATCTCTTGCATAGCAAAATCCACAGAGTCTTTTACTGTTACAACTGGCCCATTTATTGAGTATATTACGTTATTGTTCACAGTTCACCGCCTTATCCGAAGCGGAAGTCACCGCCCCTTAAAGAAAAAGTATTTTAGCCACAATGGCAGGTAGTAGTAATTAGTTTATCTGTAGCCCAGAGTTTGAGTAGAACCACGGTTTTTGGCTTTTTAGGCGATAGTCCAGTGACTCATCTACAAATATACCATGTGTTTGGTTCATCATTCTTATACCGCCAATGTGTATATCAGAATCCACCACTATACGGCATTTCTCGGAGAATATTTTGTTTAGCTGTATAGCCAGTGGGTAGTCATCGCCCCTCAGCATAACAGTGCCACCCTCTAGCGGATATTTTTCTGCTATATCCCTTGCTGTGTCCAGTAGCATTTTTTTGTATTCGTCCGTCTTTGTATATTGTTTTAGAGCAAGCTCTACCTTGCCAAAGACTTCTGTTGTTATTTCCTCACGACGCAGTAATAGCTCTTGGCGGTACTTGGTCTCTTTTTGTGCTACTGTGCGTGTAGATGCCATGCGTATCTCAGTAACTTCTTCTTCTATTTTATTATACATCTCGTGCTGGATTTCTTCTTCTGCTTTTTTTAATGCAGTTTCACGAAAGTCCGATTCACGCTGGTTTATGTCGCTCACCTTTTTACGTGCCTCGCGCATGACAGACTCTTCTATCATAGCAAATCTCTCAAAAATAGTAGCCATAAGGTGCTCCGTTCCGCCGCCCTGCACGGCATATAAGTGTTATTCATACAGCCCCACTATGCAGAGTTATGTAGCAAGGCTTGGTAGTGATGTGCTAGATGCTTATTCCCACAGCCTCTTTTACATACTGTGTGATAGAGTCCGATAGTTGCCCTGCACCGTGTCGGTCTGGGACTTCTACTATCAGTGGTTGTTTGTGGTGCAGTTTCATATCGTGGATAATATCTGGGGCTAGCTGGGTAATCTTATTTGTTACTAATACCACAGCAATATCTGTATCTGCAATAACAGCACGCATTTTATCCTCCAGCTCCTCGCGCTCGTGGATAACTTCGCCCTCTATACCTGCAAGGCGCATACCCATTAGTGTATCATTATTATCGCTAAGCAAATAAAAACGCATGGGACACCCCTCCTTTTATACTATAGTGCGTTGATGATAAGGATGGAGATAAGCATACCATAGATAGCAACACCCTCACCAAGTACAACGAAGATAAGACCTTTACCGAAGTTTGCAGCGTCCTCGCTGAATGCACCGATAGCCGCAGGAGCAGCACCAGCAACAGCTATACCAGCGCCAAGACACGCAAGGCCAGTGGAGATAGCAGCAGCGATATAACCCATGCCGGCACCAGTGGAGATAAGCTCTGCAACAACAACTTCTGTTTCTGCAAACGCTATAACATTACCCATAGGTAGCACCATCATAACAGCGGCAACGCCAAAGAAAGCGCATAGATTAAAGATAAGTGTGTTTTTTGCTTTTTTGCCTGTAACAATACCGCGATAGATGGGGATAAAAGGCATTGCAAGAAGAATAACGATAACAAGTGGTACAATAAAAAGTAGTGACATATTCATGATAATACTCCATTCTGCCATAGTAATGGCACAAATATTTTTTAGTTTTTATTAATAATAAGCAAGTAATATAAGTTTTACATACCGTGGCTGTGCCCAATTTTTACAGGCTTATAAGGCTTACCGTTACTCTCGAAGAAACGGCTGAATATTTCATAAAACTCTAGCCTTAACACCTGAATACCGACTATCATGCCCTCCAGTGCCATAACAAATATGTTACCACCGATGATTACAAATATAGAGCCTGTGCCACCTACCATCTCTGATAGTGTGTAAACTACTAGCATCATACCTGCGTGGCTGAGTACAAAACCGCCTACACGCAAGAACGACATTGTGTTGGAAAGAAAGCTTAGTAGTATCTCGAACAGCTCGAAGAACGATTCTGCAAAAAAGCCACCAAAACCATGTGGGAATGCAGGTTTTTTGTGTAACACGTGGTGTATTGGCTCTTTTAGGAATATTATCAGTATTGGCAAAACTATCAGAGGTAGTATATACGCAGGCACTAGCAAGTTTACTCCCAGTAGCATTGTGCACGCTACTGCCACCAGTACAGAAACATACATCACTAGCCCCACTATGCCATTGTGTGAGAGTATGGCGCGCGTGTAGTCCTTTTGCTTAAAGCCTAGGAAAATGTTAAAGCTCATCGCCATTAGTATCAGGAAGATACCTATGGATATAGCGGATATCAGTATCAGGTTAGTAGCGGACGGTGCCATAACGTGTATGAAGTGCTCTCGACCAAACAATGCCTCATGCACTGGTATCAGCCATGTTTCGTTGCCGAATGTAGAGCCATAGAAAAAACCAAAGAATGCAGAGGAAAAGCCTATTCTTGTTATTATCTGCCCCAGTTGCGAGCCGTTCTTTTTGTGCAGTAACCAGCCCAGTAGTGCAAACACTAGCCCCTGTCCCACATCGCCAAACATTATACCAAATAGCATGGTGTATGTTATCGCCATTACTGGTGTGGGGTCTATGTCCTTGTAACCTGGCAGTCCGTAGATATTAACAAACATCTCAAAAGGCCGTGCAAACTTGTTGTTTCGTAGCTTTACAGGTGTTTCCAGCCTAGTTTCTGTATCTGCTGGTTTCATGGATAGTGTAAGCTCTAGCACTGTGTCATTATCTGCAGTGGCTTTCGCTTCTTCTTCTTTTGTCAGCATGCTACTTCTGGACTTTGTAAATGCTACTGCATCATTTTTTATACTGTCTATTATGTTAGCAAAATAAGTTTCTTTGTTTGTTGGTATAAAACCTACAAGCACAAAGTTATTTTTTACATATGCTGCATATTTACGCATCTTAAAGGAATCTGTAAGGATTTTTGACTTAGAGTATATCATATTGATAATATCTTTGTCTTCTGCTATTAGCTGGTTTATCTGGCTGTCTATGTCCAAAAGTTCCTGCTCTTTTAGCTTTAAATCCTGTTTTATAAACTCTATGGACTGTGCCGGTGTACCATGTGCATAGTCCGGTATGTGTATACGCTCAAAGAAAAGCGAGCGGAAAAGACCATCTATTTCTTTTTTGTCCGGCGTTGCACATATATATAGACACCAGTGATACATGCTGTCGTTATCATATGAGAAGATAACAAATGGCTTGTCCATATAGTAGTGCAGTTTATCGTAGCTCTCTACTGGCATTTTACCAAAACGGATTTCCAGATACTCACAGTGGAAGATATCATCAAAGTTCTCGCCCAGCTTTTTCAGGTGCTCCAGATGAGCCAGCGCCTGCTTGTGAGAGCGTATCAGTGTTTCTACTCCCTGTTTCTTTATACGGAACTGGTTAAGCTCACGCTCTAGCTTGGCAACAAATGTTGTAAAGTCCCTCGTAGTCATATCTAGCTGGTCAAACCCTGTAAACTTTAGGTCAATATCCGAGTAAGTGGATATATCATTAAGCTTGTTCAGGATATTTGCGTAAACGTTTTCATCACGCATTGTAATTACGTTGCTCTCGTACTCGCTAAGAGATGAGGCAGATACGGGGTGGAAACAGCCAGAGCTGATACACTGTAGCAACGTTTCGTCCAGATACGCCACATCACCCTGTATGGTAACGACAGACATCTTTTCTATCGACATATATACACCGCCTTATAGGTTATTATTAAAATTGTAATCTATGCTGTTATCAGTAGCTTTTTTGTGTCCTCTGTGGATAGACCATAGCGTATAGCCTCTATTATGTTTATGACATTCTCAAGCTCTATTTCTGTTAGTGCCATGTAGCTTGCCAAAACAGATGGAGCATTTATGGAAAAGCGTAGCAGTCGCTTGCTTATCTTTTCTTTTGAGCGAAGTGTCAGGCTCTCTACATAATCATTATCCAGCAACTCGCCATCAAACAGCTTACTACCTGCTAGTATCCCCGCTAGTAGCTTGTCATCTGCACAGGACGCTATATCAGCTATTAGCTTGTGTGATGGTGTTTTGTATGGTAGCAGTGCTTTTTCTATCTGGCTTTTATCGTTCTTGAAAAACTTGCGTAAACGGAATGCTGCTACTATATTTTCTGTATCTATCTGGTGATAAAAGAAGTTTTGTAGCTCTTTTGTTGTGGTCTTTGAGAAATCTTTTTTTATCATCGCAAATATAGTGTCATAGTAATATATTTTTAGGTTATGTTCACACGTTATCAGTTTCGTTCGCTTGGACACTCCATCTTCGTTCGAGAGTGTCTTTTCCAGTATTTTCTTGTACGGCGTACGCTCTAGCACTGTGAACATCTCCTCGTATGTGGACACACCCACCAGCGCTTTTATATCATAGCTCGCATAGCGTGGAAGATATGCGCTATAGTGGAAAAAATAGTCATCGCTCTCGGAGGTTATATGTCGTAGAACCTCTATTATCTCATCTATTTCTTCCCAAAGATATAAAAACTGGTAGAACTTGCTACCACTGTTAGCAACATAGTTCATAAGTGCGTGGTACTGCTCCTGCCTATGGGAGCGCACTGCTTGTTCTAGCCTTGCACGGTGAATATTCGCAAGGTCTAGCTGTCCTAGCACATCACGGTAGTGCGTATTATCTCTCAGATATGCCGCGACTTCTGGCACAGAGCGTTTTTTCATCATTTCGTTATAGTCACGCATTGTCAGTCGGTGACCGTACATGGCACGTGCTTTTGAGGTTATCGCCTGTGTAGCATATGATTTTAGCATATAATGTAATCTCCATTCTGCCACCATCGGTAGCTGAATTTTTTGAGTAGCAAGGCAATTTTTTGCGAATATACACAACACCAACCGCCCTTGGTAGCTATTCTACAAAAGGCGTGGTAGTGAGTGCACTTATATCATTTACCTTGTAAAGACAGTGCCTATCTGCATATAGGCTTTGTCCTGTTATTGGCTGTGCTATAGGTGCATTATTTGTTCGTGCACCTTTTCGTCAGCAAGCCAACCCACTCGTCACATTTTTCGGTATAAACTAGCTCCAGATTTTCCCTAAGAGCAGAATACCGCTTATCTATATCTTCTGTGCGATGTATATTCTGTTCATCCATCTGCGTCTTTTCCAGACCTATACGCTCCTGCATCTCTTGAAAGTACTTTTCTTTGTAACGTATAATTTCACGGTCTATGTTGGTGGTTGTTAGCTCTAGGCTCTCTGACGCTGTATCAACCATCTCCACCGCCCTGTTATCCACTTTTACAAGTTGTGATAAAATTTCATCCATATTCATTATGGCGGTCATCTCCTTTATTAAATATTCAGATGTTAACATATTATCTATAATTATAATATACCTGTTCACCACTTTTTACAAGTACAAAATATCAACTATTTTTATATTTTTTTATTTATATTCACCAAATTCAAGATGTAATAAATGTTAAAACCACTTTCTTATGCTTATTTTTGCCACTTTTTTGTGTTCTAACACAAAATAAAAAAGCAGACCCACACGCTCTTTTTGCAATATGGGTCTGTTTGTGTGTTGTTTATTCGGTATTTTCCACAAAAGATTTTTTCGTGCTAGTTGCTACCAAAAAATCTTCTAGCTCTTGCAAAGGTAATGGTTTTGAAAATACATATCCTTGTATGTACTCGCACCCACAATCCACCAGATAATGTAGCAGTTCTTTTTCTTCCACACCCTCCATGACTACCTCTATATTCATCGCTTTTATAGCTTTTATAAAGTGTTTAAAGAAAGTGCGCCTTTTTTCGTCAGCAGTAGATGCGCACACAAGGCTTCTATCAAACTTGATGATATTAATAGGAATATCAAAAAGCAAGCTGAGGTTGGAGTATTCTACACCGAAGTCATCAAGCTCAAAATCGAACCCATGCATAATAAACTCGTCCATTACACGGCTGACTGTTTCTGTATCTGATACTAGAGAGCGCTCTGTAAGCTCCATTTTTACTCTCTTGTGTGGTATATTGTATGTGTCCACTATCTCTACAACCTCTCTGACTGTCTGCCTTTTGAGGAAGTGCACATAGGGGAAATTAAAAGATATATACTGTAGCTGTAGCTCGTCACCATATTTATCTATGAGGTACCTGAAATCTTGGCATAGTTTCTCTAGCACTATATAGGTTATCTTGCTAACAAGGCCTATCTCCTCTGCTATAGGTATAAACTCTCCTGGAGATATCTGCTCGCCACCTGTTTTTTTCAGCCTCACTAGCGCTTCTGCCATTGGGAATATACCACATTTTGATGAAAATATTGGCTGATAATGCACCTCGAAGCCATCGTTTTCAATAGCCGTTTTCAGTATTTCTATGATATGGTTTCTGCGTTTCATTTTTACACAGATAGATGGGTCATAAAAGAAGTTTGTTTCTTTTGCATTTTGCTTTACCAGCGATATAGAATAGTCTATAGAAGATATTATCTCCTTGACATTTTCGCCAAATGCTGGGTAGTCCACCCTTGCATATACTATATCCAAGCCTATCTGGCTCTCGCTTAGCATAAACGGCTCGCAGGCTTTTTGTGTTACTCTCTTTAGTAGTTCGTTTACTGTGTTGTTTGGGAAAGTTATCAGGTATGCAAACTCATCACCAGAGTACCTGTAAATATCCTTTGAGGGCAGTGCTGTTCTCAGCCTCATAGCCATATCAGAGAGTATGGCGTCGCCACTTTCTAGCCCCATTCGCTCGTTTATACTCTTGAAGTTTCTTATACTTAGTACTGCAAGCGAAAATGGTATTTTGTTCTCACACAGCTGTGTTAGGTTATATGTAAGTGTCTGCCTGTTGTTAAGCTCTGTTAGTGGGTCTACAGACTTGGACACGCTGAGTATATAAAAGTGCACTACGAGCATTCCAGAAACACAAGCAAGCCCAGATAGCTGTATAAGTGGCATAAAAATCTGCAAGCTGAAGATAACCGCGGACAAGAAGTAGTTTAGGCAGATTATCATAAGCACATTTCTCTGTGGTGTTTTGCGGTATTTTATTACAAGATGAATAATCAAAGTAAAATATATAAAGGCTATATAATATGATATTTGATTTAGGTCGCCTTTTATGTAGCCACTCTCTGGCGAAACAGTGAAAATAAGCCGATGTAACGGGTTTGTTACGACCACAAGTGTATAAATAGCATATGGAATAATCATCCACATATACTTTTTTGTAAGTTCGTATATATTCATCTTGTTGTATATTATGGACAGCGAGTAAAACAGATATAGCAGTGCTAGCAGTGGGCTGGTAAGGAAAAACATCACCCTCATCAAGTCCGTTATCCATATTGGCACTACCATATAGTGGTTTGTAGTTGTGATGCATGCTATAGTGACCAGAATGGAAAAAAACGTGGAGTAGTACATCCATTTTAGTCCCCTGTATCTTGTGGAAACAACACTTTTTTCTACCAAAAAGCCTATCATGGAAACAAAAATAATCACTAACGCAGCATACTCGGCAGCAATATTATACTGAATGGTACTCCCTCCTCCCTGCATCATAAAATACACTTGCTATAATAGCTAAGTTACAGTTTTCTCACTTGCGTGGATTTGTATCATATCCGAAACATTCCTGTTATTTAAGACTACCAATAAATCAAGAAATTGTCAACTAATAATTAATAGTTATAAAAACACGACACACCACCACTAATAATTGTATTATACTACTAATTTCATTATCTTTCAACCTAATAATTAAAATTCGCATATTATTGAGATTTAACAAAGATTTGATTGACAATATGGCATAATATAGGCTATGATAATGTAGAGATAATCTCGGCTGATGTAAAATTATACTAAAAATTGGGAGTAACATGATATGAATAAAAATATTAAGAATTTATTGGCACTGCTGGATAAAAGTCCCAGTGTTTTCCATGCTGTAGATAATATAAAAACCGAGCTTGTGAAAGAGGGTTTTACAGAGCTGTGCGAGTATGATAACTGGGATATTAAGGATGGTGGCGCGTACTTTGTAGTGCGTAATAGCTCCTCCATTATTGCTTTTCGTGCTGTGGCAAACTGCACAGGCTTTAATATAGTTGCAAGCCATAGCGATAGCCCAGCATTTAAGCTAAAAGAAAACCCAGAGATTGCAACTGACACATACGTAACACTAAACACAGAGCGTTATGGTGGCATGATAATGTCTACATGGATGGACAAACCGCTATCCGTCGCTGGTAGGGTGATAGTAAAACAAGGTAATGAGTATACAGAGCGCCTAGTAGATATAGACAAGGACTTGCTTATTATCCCTAGTGTTGCTATCCATATGGACCGCGAGGTGAACGATGGCAAGAAATACAACGCACAAGTTGATATGCTGCCTATTATAGGTGGTGGCGACTGCAAGGGTGCGCTGGCAGAGCTTGTAGCAAAAACAGCAGGTGTAACAACTGACGAAATACAGGGCAGTGACCTATTCCTATACAGCAGACAAAAATCTGCACTTGTGGGCATTAATGATGAATATCTCTCGGCTGCACACCTAGATGACTTGCAGTGTGCATATACTTCTATGCTTGGCTTTATTGATGCTGTACCAACATCTGCCATGCCGGTACTTGCTGTTTTTGATAATGAAGAAGTAGGCAGTTCTACAAAACAGGGTGCTGCTTCTACTTTCCTTGGTGATGTGCTAGCAAAGGTTGTTTGCGCGACAGGTGGAGATACACAGCAGTATAAAAACTTGCTAGGCAACTCGTTTATGATATCTGCCGACAATGCACACGCTGTACACCCAAACCACGGCCACTACGCAGACCCAGTGAACAAGCCAAAAATAAACAAAGGCATAGTAGTAAAACACAGCGCAAGCCAGAGCTATACCACTGATGGCATCAGCAATGCTGTTTTCAAGGGTATTGTAGAGAGTGCAGGTTGTGAGCACCAGACATTTACAAACCGCTCCGATGTGCGTGGTGGTGCAACACTGGGCAACATATCTGCTACTAGAGTTTCTATTAACACCGTGGACGTGGGGCTCCCACAACTGGCTATGCACTCTGCATATGAAACTGCTGGTGTAAAAGATAGCGAAGATTTTATAAGCATCTGCAAGAAATTTTACGAAACTAAGATAACAAGAAAAAATGGTGGGTACGTAGTAGAATAATCTACGCCCTACCAGTATGTGTGATTTGCACTTGGCTACGCTAAGCATAAAGGCGGTGATATAGTTATGATGGAAATACTAAAGACTATCGACAATAAAATGATGCACCAAACCGAGGTTTCTGACGGCTGCTGGGTAAATATTATTATGCCGACCAAAGAAGATATCAACTTTTTGACTGACGTGCTGTTACTGGAGTATGACTTTATAATGTCTGCACTGGACCCCGAGGAATCCTCACGTATTGATAGCGAGGAGGGGCAGACGCTTATAGTTGTCGACGTATCCACAGAGGCAGGCGACGGCGAGCCATCTGTTCCGTACACCACTATCCCTATATCTATTATACTAGCACATGGATATGTAGTGACTATCTCCCTAGTAGAGCACCGTTTCCTCACTATGATGGCAAAGGGTAATGACAAGTCTGTAAAAACAAATATGCGCACACGCTTTGTGCTACAGATACTGCTAAAAATATCCAAGCGCTACCTAAACAACCTAAAAGATATAGACAAGATGTCTTCTTTTACAGAAAATCAGCTACACCAAACCATGCAGAACAAAGAAATTATACAGCTACTGGGGCTGGAAAAATCTCTGGTTTATTTTTCTACCTCGCTAAAAGGTAACGAGATAACACTAAAGAAAATACTGCGTGGCAGGATAGTAAAACTGTACGAGGACGACGAAGATTTGCTAGAAGACGTTATCATAGAAACTAAACAGGCGATAGAGATGTGTAGCATTTACTCTGGTACACTTGCTGGCACCATGGACGCTTTTTCGTCCATTATCTCCAACAACCTTAATATTTCTATGCGCACACTTACCTCTATTACTCTTGTAGCCGCTATACCCACTATCATCAGTGGGCTATATGGTATGAACATTGCTGGTGGCTTGCCCTTTAGCGATGTTTGGTGGTTTCCGTTTGCACTTTCTGGCGTCATCTGCCTGATTGTTATACTTATTTTGTCACGTACGGGCATGTTCAAATAAACACAGAATATTTTACCCTTTATGGTAATACTATTAGTAAGAGATAGGACATCTTTCGGCTAGGATTTATTCTATCCTGTAAATGTTCCTATCTTTTATTTATGTGTAAAAATTTATTTGAAATAAGTGTAAAATAAACTTTACTATTCATGTAATTTATGGTAATATAAAGTATATATACCTATGTACGTTTGCGGTATAGTAACCAAACAAGGAGGATAACTATGATTAGTTTTGAAACAGTATATGGTACAATAGAAATATCTCAGGAATATTTTGCTAACCTAATAGGCAGGGCTGCCTCAGAGTGTTTTGGCGTTGCAGGTATGATTAGCTCACCTTATCAGGGCTTTAAGTCTGTTATATTAAAAAAAGAGAATGCAGGCAAAGGTGTGCGTGTGCAAACCCGTGCCAATAAACTAACTGTTGACCTACACATAGCAGTAACATATGGTGTTAATATCAACGCTATTGTAGAGAGTATTATCCACAAAGTAACCTACACGGTAGAGAAAAACACAGGTATCCCAGTTGCAAATGTTACAGTGTTTGTAGATGCTATGACTGCACAATAATATAATTTTACTGGTATTATGTGATATAATACCGTGCTTTTGAAGGGAGCGAATATATCTTGATAAAGGGTAGCGTGTTAAGAGATGCTATTATATCTGCATCTAACAATATCCAAAACCAGAGGTTGCGTGTGGATGCACTTAATGTATTCCCTGTGCCAGATGGTGACACTGGAACAAATATGGGAATGACTATGCAGGCAGCAAGTGTAGAGCTTGTTAATATGCCTAACAACGTTACAGTTGCAGAGGTTGCAAAAGCTACTTCTTCTGCTCTGCTACGTGGTGCTAGGGGTAACTCTGGCGTTATTACATCTTTGCTTTTCCGTGGTTTTGCAAAAGGCTTGCAGGATAAAACAGAGGCAAGCTCTGCTGACCTTGTTCTAGCTCTTGGTCTTGGTGTAAAATCTGCATACAAGGCTGTTATGAAACCTAC
Organism: uncultured Oscillospiraceae bacterium; assembly: GCA_964369345.1. Taxonomy (GTDB): domain Bacteria; phylum Bacillota; class Clostridia; order Oscillospirales; family Ruminococcaceae; genus Angelakisella. The sequence goes on along the minus strand of CAYJFF010000015.1, from coordinate 6,789 downwards.
AGAGGGCACTATGCTTACTGTTGCACGTATTGCAGCAGAGCGTGCTATGGAGCTAAACAGCGAGGACTTCTCACCTGCACAGATGTGGGACGAAATAATTAGATTTGCAGAAGAAACACTGGCACAAACACCAGAAATGCTACCCGTACTAAAAAAAGCTGGTGTTGTGGACGCTGGTGGTGATGGCGTAGTTTGTATCTTCAAGGGCATGAAAGCTGTGTTTGATGGCAAAGGTATAATACCACAAAAAGATGCTCCAACACCGTCCGAGGATACTATCCACATAGATGAAGATTTTGGTGAGGTTGATGGCGAGATAGAGTTTGGGTACTGCACAGAGTTTATTGTTATTCTGGAAGATACTGCTGTAGAAAAAGACCCAGACGTGTTGCGTGGCTACCTAGAGGGCATTGGTGATAGCGTGGTGGTGGTTGATGACGAAGAAATCATCAAGTGCCATGTGCACACAAACGACCCAGGCCTTGCTATACAAAAAGCTCTGCTGTTCGGCCAGCTGACCAAGCTAAAAGTAGATAATATGCGCTTGCAGTTTGCAGAAAAGCAAAAAGAAAAAGCAGCAAGACAGGGTGCTAAACGTGCTAAAGTAGAGATTGACCCAGATATACCATTTGGCTTTGTGGCTGTGGCTGCTGGCGCAGGTATAGAGAGTGTCTTTGTTGACCTAGGCGCAAGCCAAGTTGTTAGCGGTGGGCAGACTATGAACCCATCTACTGATGATATCCTATCTGCGATAGAGGCTACACCATCACAGACTGTGTATGTGTTGCCAAACAACAAAAACATCATAATGGCATCTGAGCAGGCTGCAAAACTATCCTCACGTACTGTAAGGGTTATCCCTACTAGGACTATACCACAGGGGCTTAGTGCCATGCTCGCTTTTGACTCTGACAACGACGGTGAGCAGAACGCTATAGCAATGCTACACGCTGCTGAGCACGTGCAAACAGGACAGATAACATATGCTGCTCGTGATAGTGACTATGATGGACACAGCATAAAAGAGGGTGAGCTACTAGCACTAGAAAATGGTAAAGTTGCATTTACAGAAACAGACCTAACAAAATGCACACTGAAGCTTACTAAGAACTTAGTAAAAAAAGATAGCTCGTACATTACGCTGATATACGGCGAGGGTGTAACAGAGGAAGAAGCAGAGGCTCTACAAGCTGCACTGTACGAAAAACTACCAGAGGGTATAGAAATAACTATACTTGATGGTGGCCAGCCTGTTTATTATATGATAATTTCTGTAGAGTGAGTTTGTGTTATTACATTAACAAATATGAACAAACTGTAAAATGCCTAACAGTAGAAAGTTTGTTGTTGTTTTTTTAGTGTATATATACTATAATATAGTTAATGGTGGGAAAAATAGAAATAGCATATTTTGTAACGCACCAAATGTAAAAAATGAATGGGAGTGTATTAAATGAAAAAAGGTATTATAATCGGTATTTCTCTTGTGGCACTAATAGTTTCTGTGGTAGGCGTTTTAATTGCACTAACTGCATATATGAAAAAACGCAAAGAAGATGATTGCGAAAATGACATGTATGAGTACTGCGAAGATATCCCAGTAGATGCAGACCTAGAGGCAATGCTAGATGATGCAGGTTTTGATAACGAGCAAGAGCTAGAAGAATATGTTGATGAGCTACTTGCACAAGCAGAGGGCCTAGCAGCAGAAACTGAAGATAAATAATATTTAGGTGTTATTAGCACATTTGATATTATAATAGTATAATATACTATAGCCTGTATATCCTTTTTTAGGGGTATGCAGGCTTTTTCATGTAAATAGCAAAACGGACTATGCGATTAATTCACGTAGTCCGTTCTTGTATATACTGCTATATTCTGCCAGCTAGTGGCGATATTAAAACTTTTGTTGCTTGTCCAAAATATCCTGTCTATGGATAAGCTCCATAGGTATTTTTGTTGCGCTATATTCTCCTGTTACTGGGTCTTTATCTATGTAGTCCACGTAGATAATCTCCTGTGTGGTGTGTAGTATTGCAGCTGCTCGTTTTACTGCCTTGCGTGGGTAATGCTCTGGCAAACGTGCAATCTCTTTTTGCACAGCGCGCATGCTTTCTTCTTTTAGGCACAGTGGCAGTCTACCAGATGCATTTACTTTTAGCCACTGCTCTTTCATAATATCACGTGCGACACGCTCGCCCAGTAGGCAAGAAAAATAGTCCAGCACACGTCTGCTAAAATCATCTAGCTTTTCTCCGTATGATACAATGTTTTTCATACCAAAGTCAAGAAACAGCTCAAATGCACTACCTTTTTTCTCGATACCTGCATATACCAGTGTCTTAAACCTTGCTGTGTTATACAGCCTGTCCACTGCATCTTCCACAGCGCGCAGTTTGTCTAGTTCATCTGCACTTATCCACGGGGTATCTATTACTTCGTATGGTGGTGTATCGCTAAAATTGCCACAGTCTTGCTCTTTTAGGTCGCTACCATGTAGCCGCTTTAAAAATCCCAGCTGTAGCATATGTGGACGCAGTGCAAACAGCTCGTCAAAGCCTGTTCTAAAGCTCTCATAACCCTCCTGTGGTAGCCCAGCTATAAGGTCCATATGCACGTGGATATTACCCCTAGCTATAATCTGTGATAGGTTATCCGCCACTGTTTGCAGGTTGGTCTTACGGTTTACTGCCATTAGTGTGTTCTCGTTGAAGCTCTGCACACCTACTTCTATCTGGAAAAGCCCAGCTGGCGCACTAGCTAAGACTTCCTGTAGTTCTGGGGTTATTATATCTCCAGCCATCTCGAAATGATAGCATACGCCTGTGTATGCGGGGTTTTGCTCCACTATGTACTGTAGTATCTCCACCGCTCTCTTGGCGTTGCAGTTAAAGGTTCTATCTACAAATTTTATAGTCTGCGTGCCTGATTTTGCGAGCATATCTATATTACTTTTTACGGTCTGCATATCAAAAAAGCGCACTCCACCCATTCGTCCAGACAGGCAGTAGCTACAGGAATACGGGCAACCACGGCTAGTTTCTATATATGTTATCCTGTTGTTTAGTCGCTGGAAATACTCTGCTGTGTAGGGGCTTTTCGGGTCGTTCTTGCAGATGCATGGTGGCTTTATGTCACCCATAGTGCACACACCGTCGATATTATCCGTGTTACTGCCACTAGCAATCGCTGACACAAGCTCTGCAAAAGCACGCTCACCCTCGCCACTTATTATATAATCCACCTGTGGATATTTTGCAAAAACCTCACGAGCATTATAGCTAACCTCCGGCCCGCCCAGCACCAGTTTTATGCTTGGCAAAACAGCCTTTAGCTCCTCTATTACCTCACCCACAAACGGCATATTCCATATATAGCAAGAGAACGCAACTACCACTGCTCCACTGCTACCAATATCGGAAATAAGCTGTTTTTTATCAGATTTTATAGTGGTTTCTATGATATCCACATCACAGGTGTCGCACGCAGCTTTTAGGTACCACACAGCTAATGAGGAATGTATATATCTGGAATTTACGCTTACTAATAACGCTTTCATTTTTTCACCACCTTAGTTTCATAACAACTTTTGCTTGCCTAACAGGCACACAAACGGACTAACTATATTAGCTAGTCCGTCCGTAGTATAAAAGCTTACTCTACAGCATATGCAAAAGGTAGTAGTTCTTTTGCCTGTAGTTTTTTGCCCCCACCACTGTTTGATATAATAACCTCGCAGTTTGGCATATAGTCATTGAGCATTTGCCTACAATTACCACAAGGTGGCAGAATTTCGTCACCGTCTTTGCCACGTATAGCAACAATGCTTACAAACTCACGCTCACCATTTGTCACAGCAGTGCCTATGGCTACTTGCTCGGCACACGCACCGTGTAGCGAGTATACATTAACACCCACATACACCCTGCCACTCGCGCACCTAACCCCACAGCTAACAGTATGGTTAAAATTCACATTATCATAGTTTGCTTTTATAGCCTGACTTGCAAGCTCGATAAGCTCCAAGTCCTGTTCATTTAGTTTCATAACCAGACCTCCGACAAAGCCAACACCCATATACTCGCAGTATTAATTCAGCGAATTTATACTTTCCATTATTTTTTCCATACGCTCTTTATGGCTGTTTAGTTTTGCTGTTTCTGCCTCTATTAGTTTCTGTGGTGCTTTTGCAACAAAGCCTTGGTTACCCAGCTTTTTCTCCACAAAATCTATATCTGCTTGGCATTTTTCACGCTCTTTTTCTAGCCTTGCAAGCTCCTTGTCACGGTCTATAAGCTCGCTCATTGGTATAAACGCACGTGCGCTGTTGGTGATAACCTGTACAGCACCATCAATGTTATAGCTCTCGCCTATCTCTACCTCAGATGTAGATGCAAGTCTCTTGAAGAACGGTGCACCAGATGTAAAAACAGCTTTTTCTGTAGTTTCTATATACAGCATAGCTTTTTTGCTAGGCGGTATATTCATTTCTGCGCGACGGTTACGTATAGCTTTGATAAGGTCCATAACTTTTTGGAAATCTGCCTCGTCTTTGTCAAAGCATAGCTCCTCTGTGTACTCTGGGAGCTTGGCAACCATAATGCTGTCACCCTCGCCTGCGTGTGGCAGTGTTTGCCATATCTCCTCTGTGATGAATGGCATGAATGGGTGTAGCAGTTTTAGTGTGTTTGACGCTATATAAACAAGGATTTGCTGTGCTGCTAGTGCAGATGCGCCACCCTCCTGTATGCGTGATTTTGTAAGCTCAATATACCAGTCGCAGAAAATATCCCAGATGAAGTCATATAGCTTTTGTACAGCTACGCCAAGCTCGAACTTCTCCATATTCTCTGTAACTTCTTTTACTAGGCGGTTGTACAGGCTAAGTACCCACTTATCCTCAGTTTCCAGTGTTTCTGGTAGCTTGCACTCTGTAATCTCGTCAGTTAGGTTCATCATGATAAATCTGCTTGCGTTCCATATTTTATTAGCAAAGTTACGGCTTGCAATCACTTTATCATCGGAGAAACGCAGGTCGTTACCAGGGCTATTACCTGTAACAAGTGTAAAGCGTAGGGTATCAGCACCATATTTCTCTATAATCTCCAGTGGGTCTATACCATTGCCAAGTGATTTGCTCATTTTTCTGCCCTGTGCATCTCTCACAAGCCCGTGTATAAGAACAGTGTCGAAAGGAACTTCGCCCATTTGCTCTATAGATGAGAACATCATTCTTGCAACCCAGAAGAATATAATATCATAGCCTGTTACAAGTGTGTTTGTTGGGTAGAAATACTCAAGCTCCGGTGTTTTGTCAGGCCAGCCAAGTGTGGAGAATGGCCATAGCGCAGAGCTGAACCATGTATCCAGTGTGTCTTCGTCCTGTGATATATTCTTGCTTGCACAGTGCGCACAAGCACTTGGTGCTGTAGTTGCAACTGTTATCTCGCTACAATCAGCACAGTAGTATGCTGGTATTCTGTGCCCCCACCATAGCTGACGTGATATACACCAGTCACGGATGTTTTCCATCCAGTTGAAATATGTTTTGTCAAAACGCTCTGGGATAAACTTAGTTTCGCCCTCGCGTACAGCCTTGATAGCTGGCTGTGCTAGTTGCTCCATTTTTACAAACCATTGCTTGGAGATAAGTGGCTCTACTGTTGTGCTACAACGGTAGCAAGTACCAACATTATGTGTGTAATCCTCAACTTTTACAAGGAAACCGCCAGCGTCTAGGTCTGCAACAAGCTTTTTACGTGCATCATACCTATCAAGCCCTGCGTATGCGCCACCATTCTCGTTTATAACGCCATTTTCGTGCATTACATTTATGATTGGCAGTTTATTGCGTGCGCCAACCTCGAAGTCGTTAGGGTCGTGCGCTGGTGTAATTTTAACGCAACCAGTACCAAAATCTTTATCAACGTAGCTATCTGCAATAACTGGGATTTGTCTGTTACACAGTGGTAGCTCCAGCATTTTGCCAACTAGATGCGCATAACGCTCATCATCTGGGCTAACTGCAACTGCTGTATCGCCAAGCATAGTTTCTGGGCGTGTTGTCGCTATCTCGATATACTCATCACTACCACAAACTTTGTACCTGATATGCCAGAAATGCCCAGCTTTTTCATCAAACTCAACCTCGGCATCAGAAAGTGAGGTTAGGCAGTGTGGGCAACGGTTGATGATACGCTCTCCACGGTAGATAAGACCTTTATCATACAGGCGTGTGAACACCTCGTTTACAGCTTTGTTACAGCCCTCATCAAGTGTGAAACGCTCACGCTCCCAGTCACAGGACGAGCCAAGTTTTTTTAGCTGTTCTACTATACGTCCGCCATATTTTTCTTTCCACTCCCACGCACGCTCTAGGAATTTCTCCCTGCCTAGGTCCTCTTTTGTAAGCCCCTCTTCTTCCATAGCTTGTACAATTTTTGCCTCGGTAGCTATAGATGCGTGGTCTGTGCCTGGTAGCCATAGCGCAGAGTAGCCTTGCATACGTCTAAAGCGAATGATAGCATCTTGCAGTGTTTGGTCCAGTGCGTGACCCATATGCAGTTGCCCTGTGATGTTTGGTGGTGGGATAACAATGGTGTATGGCTTTTTGTTCTCGTCAACCTCTGCGTGGAAGTAGTTTTTCTCCATCCACTCTGCATACAGTCTATCCTCAACCGACTGCGGGTCGTAAATTTTTTCTAGTTCCTTTTTCATTTTTAGTACCTCATATTTATTTTCTTTTAATAATTTTGTGATGTTTGGTTGTACTTCGTGTTATGCTCA
>CAYJFF010000014.1:0-42723 GCA_964369345.1 uncultured Oscillospiraceae bacterium | reverse complement strand
GCACTTAAAAACAGCGGTTACGAGGCTAGTGGTTTTGAAAACTCTGCTAGCATGATGCAGGAAACCACAAAAAAAATGCCAGACCTAATCTTACTGGACATAATGATGCCAGGTGAGAATGGTCTGGAAACCCTAGAAAAGCTAAGAAATACCCCCGCAACAGCCAAGCTACCAATAATAATGCTAACAGCAAAAAGTAGCGAGTTTGACCGTGTGCGAGGGCTGGATTTGGGAGCTGATGACTATATCTGCAAGCCTTTTGGTGTTATGGAGCTGATATCACGCATTGGTGCAGTGCTAAGGCGTACAGAGAGCGAACAACCCAAGGATATTATCAAGATGGGCCCGCTGTCAGTAGATTTCCCACTTAGGTCCGTCAAGGTAAACAATGTAGAAGTTATACTGACATTCAAGGAGTTTGAGCTACTGGCTTTCCTAATGAAAAACTCACCACGTGTGCTCACTCGTGACCAGATAATGGACAAAGTGTGGGGTTTTGACTATGAGGGTGAGAGTAGGACAGTGGATGTTCACATTAAAACTCTACGCAACAAGCTAGGCGATGCAGCGGACCTGATATTGACCGTTCGTGGTGTTGGCTACCGTGTGGTGAGCACAGAAGCATAGTTATTCTAGTACATAACCCTCTGCTACTATGTGCTGTAGGTATCCATAGCCCTCTGCTGGCATATCATTGTATGGTATAAATTTTAGCGAGGAGCTATTTATGCAGTATCTCAGCCCACCTTCGGACTTTGGACCATCATTGAATACATGCCCTAGATGTGTTTCACCAGATTGGCTTTTAACCTCTGTGCGGTCCATTCCATGGCTGTCATCGGCTGTTTCTAATATAACATCTTGGCTGATAGGCTTGGTAAAGCTTGGCCAACCACTGCCAGAGTTATATTTATCCGATGATGAGAAAAGTGGCTCGCCTGTTACAACATCAACATAAATCCCAGGCTCTTTGTTGTCGTTGTATTCATTTGTAAAAGCACGCTCTGTGCCGTTATTCTGTGTAACTTCATACTGCTGTGGTGTTAGTAAGTTTGTTAGCTCTGTAGCTGTTGGTACTGTGTATTCTTGCTTGGCTATCTCATCTTCTATATTGCCAGCGTGGTTTAGGTTTATATGGCAATATCCGTTAGGGTTTTTCTTCAAGTAGTCTTGATGATAGTCTTCTGCTAGGTAAAAGTTATCCAGTGGTTGGTTTTCTACTACTACAGTTGCTGTGTAGTTCGCTTGTAGTTTTTGGATATACTCATCTACTACTGTTTTGTCTTCTTCGTGAACATAATATATACCTGTGCGGTACTGTGTACCTACATCATTACCCTGCTGGTTTAGGCTAGTAGGGTCTACTACTTTATACAGTTTGTCCAGTAGCTCTTCCAGTGTCACTTGCTCTGGGTCATACACAACACGCACGGTTTCTGCGTGCCCAGTATCTTTATAGAGCACATCTTGGTACGATGGATTTTCTGTCTTACCATTGGCATAGCCAGATGTTGCGTCGTATACGCCTGCTATTCTAGACATATACTCCTCCACTCCCCAGAAACAGCCACCTGCGAGGTATATTGTCTTTAGGTCCTTTTCCTCTATTAGTTTGTCTATATCAACAGGCTCAATTTCTATCACTGTTGGTGTTTTGTTTGACTGACTCACGATATTTATACTCCCTTCATCGACTACAAATATTATCCATATCACAACGGATATAGATAGTATGGCCAAAATCGTCCTTTTTGTTTTAGTTTTCATACAATTCATCCTTTCTATAGCGTGCCTAACCACTGGCTATATTTTGAGTATAATAGTTAATAATGTTTTTAGTAATAATTATCTATATCATTTTTGTAAATTTTATATGCAATTCGTACAATTTGCGTATCACAACAAAATAAATTTGTAGTATATTGCATAGGTGTTCTGTTTTTAACAAAGCAAGAGTGATGGAATGATGAAGAAATTCTCATTCTGTTTATTCTTTTTTGCAAAATAATAGTATCGATTATACATAGCATTATAAGTATATGCTTGTTCTTGGTGTATATTTTTTGCTTGACATTTGCACAGAGTGTGGTATAATGACATGGAATAAAGTTGTGAAAAGGAGTGTTTTTTTGTTAAATGTAGCATAATTTTGCTTTTGGTATAATACCAAAAGTCAAAATGTTTATAAGATATGTTTTAAGAATTATAGGCGGATTTTTATACCGTTTATTTGTTGTACATATTTTTGGGCTACATCTATACTGAATTACACTTAACATATAGGTGCTTTACTGATATATCAGTGAGCATATCTTTTAGTGTGTAGGTGTATCTATACGCTTTTTTTGTTGTCCAAAATACGTAAATTACATTGAAAATCGAAAGAGGACTAACACCATGTTGAACACTAATAAGACACTAGAATTTAATAATATACTAAATAACCTTAGCGAATTTGCACTGTCCGAAAAGGCAAAAAGCAAAATATTGGAGCTTAAACCATTTTTGAGCGAGCGAGAGTGCAAGAAACATATGAAAGACACTACAGAGGCTAAGAGAGTGATGGATAGCGTGGGCACACCACCACTTGCCATAATGTCGGAGCTAGAAATGATTATCACACTAGCAGAAAAAGGCTCCATGCTATTGCCAGAACAGCTTACATCTGTTGCTACATTTATACATTCGTGCAAGAGAATGGTAGCATTCCTGAAAAAAGCAGAGTCGCTACAAGTGAATATAGCGTACTACGGTATGTCTTTTATAGATTTGGGAGAGCTACACGAGGAAATTGAGCACGCTATTAGGAACGATAAAGTTGAGAACACAGCCTCCAAGACACTACAGGATACTAGAAGAAAAATAGAGAACCTGCAAGCATCTATAAAAGGCAAGCTAGATGCTGTGCTGCGTAGCAAAAAAGCGTATCTATCGGACAATACTATAGTAATACGTAACGGAAGATATGGTTTGCCAGTAAAAAAAGAGCATAAGAACCAAGTTCCAGGCTCTGTTATAGATACTTCAAATACTGGTGGCACCGTCTTTATAGAGCCATCTTCTATAGGTAAAATCCAAACAGAGCTAAATGTGCTACAGATAGAAGAAGACAACGAGGTGCGCAAGATTTTATATACATTATCAGCCTTGGTTGATGACAATATAACAGCTATTAGAACCAATATGAGCTATATGGAAACACTGGACTTTGTATTTGCAAAAGCTAAGTACTCGTACGAGCTAAGGGCGAATGAAGTACCTATAGGCACAGATAGAGTGATAAAAATAGTGAAAGGCCGTCACCCACTGCTTAATAAAGATGACTGTACACCGCTGGATTTTACGCTAGGGGAGAAGTACCGTGGTATAGTAATAACAGGCCCAAACACAGGCGGAAAAACAGTGGCACTAAAAACTGTAGGTCTGTTATCCATGATGGCGCAGTGTGGGCTACACGTACCGGCGGAGGCTGGCAGTGTATTTACTATGCACGCAAATATCCTGTGCGATATTGGTGATGGACAGAGCATATCAGAGAGTTTGTCTACATTCTCGGCACATATTACAAATATCGTGTCAATCTTAGAGGAGGTATCCCACGAGAGCCTTGTTCTTTTGGATGAGCTAGGCTCTGGCACGGACCCCGCAGAGGGAATGGGCATTGCAGTGGCGATATTGGACGAGCTACGCAAGAAAAACTGCTTATTCCTAGCAACAACACATTACCCAGAGATAAAGGACTATGCAAAAAACACTCCATCCCTAATAAATGCGAGAATGCAGTTTGATAAAGAGAACTTAAAGCCACTATATAAACTGCAAATTGGTGAAGCAGGCGAGAGCTGTGCACTATCTATCGCAGAGCGTCTGGGTCTACCCAAGCATTTGCTAGACCGTGCAAGGAAAGAGGCGTACCACGACCAAGGCACAGTTACAAGACACGATAGATTTGTGGGTAACGCTATCGAGGACGAAAAACCACTGCCTAAGAAGCCAAGCAAGATAGTCGCAGATGTGCCATCAAAGCGCAATGAGCTAAAGCACCTATATGTAGTGGGGGACAGCGTGACAGTCCTTGCAGATAATAGTATAGGCATTGTCTATAAACCTGTAAATGACAAAGGTGAGATGGTGATACAAGTTAAGGGAGTTAAGCAGATTATTAACCATACAAAAGTGCAACTGAAAACACATGCTGCAGAGCTTTACCCACCAGATTATGACTTTTCTATAATATTTGACACCGTGGACAACCGCAAAGCAAGGCACAAGATGACGAAGGGGCACAACCCAGACTTGGTAATAGAATATGATGATTTTACAAAGTAGCTGATACTGTGAGATACACCTATTTGTGCCATAGCATATGTTTGCGTGATGATAATACAACTCGTAAACAATGGCTTTTGTATCAATGAGTAATACTAGCCAAAAGTAATGAACTTGGGCAGGAAATAAACAAAGCTTGAACTTTCTTTTTCCAACTATAGCATAATAATTGACTTCTTTTGTTGTACTGTGGTATAATAACAAAGAAAAATAAAACTATATACAAACAGCAGACAATGGAGTCGCCAAAAGAGGGCTCTTTGTCTGCTGTTTTTTGTTTGAAGCAGTATTTTGATGATAAGGCGGTAGTGAAAAATGGCGATTAGTTTAAGTAAACTTTGTATAAGGGCAGAGAAAAAATACAAGCTGAAATTGGTGGCAGGTAAGGGTGGTATAGAGAACCCTGTACGGTGGGTACATATGGTAGAGGACAAAGAAGTGCCGAATTTCCTACATGGTGGCGAGCTTATTTTTACCACAGGTATCGCGCATAATATTGATATCTGGTTGATTAACTTTGTAGATAGCTTAAAGAAAAAGAACGCCAGTGGGCTGGTTGTTAATATTGGGCCATATATAAGCAAGATACCACCGCAGGTGATAGTCTATTGTGAGCAAAATGACTTTCCACTCTTTATTGTACCGTGGGAAACTAGGCTGATTGATATGACATATGATTTTTGTAGGATGATAATAGCAGATGAAAAAACAGAGCAGAGCCTTTCTGATACTTTCAAGAACCTAATCCTTAACCCAGCAAACAAAGATGGCTACAGTACCATGCTTGCAAAAATGGGTTTTAGAGAGAGCTCTAAATATAGAGTTGTGACCATGGGTATATACCAAAATGGTAAGAATATAACAAATAAACTTATAAGTGAAATGCAAGTGGAGTTTATAAAGATTACCAAGCTGAATAATCTACCCAGGGGTGCTTTTGTGTGGGACAAATGCATGATATTGGTTTATCAGCATATCACAGAGAGCGATATAGGTCAGCTTGTGGCATCTGTGAGTGACTTTGTTGCAAGTAAAGATGGGCTGAAAATACATATTGGTTTTTCGGAGAGTATCGATGGATATTCAAAGCTTGCAAAAATTTACAAAAAGAGTAAATCTGCACTACGGATAGCGAAGATAAAAGATATACCCAGTGTGGCGTATGAGGATATAGGTATATACAAACTACTGTTTGAAGTAGAGAGCCAAAGTGTGCTCCATGATTACTACAATGTTGTTATGGGGGATTTGGTGAGCTATGATAAAGAGAATAACTCTGACTATTGCAAGACGTTGTTGCAGTACATAGAAAACGATGGAAGTGTACAGAAAGTAGCAGAAATAAACAACTCCCACAGGAATACAATAAACTACAAGATGAAAAAAATAAAAGAGCTACTAAACACAGAGCTTGATATCAAATCTACTGCGGAAATAGTCCTTGCATTTAAGATATATAACATAATAAATACATAAAAAACAACCGATGTGGGAAAATCCACATCGGTTGTTCTGTGCCCCCCATTTATAAGCAATGCCTATAAATACCATAAATATAGTGTGTCAAAAGATTGCATATTGATACATAGATAATTGTGTTATCCTTTTAGTGAGCCAACCATAACACCTTTAACGAAGTATTTCTGCACAAATGGATACATAGCGAGTACTGGTATTGAAGATATGATGATTACGCCATATTTGATTGAGTTGGAAATTTGCATCATTAGCTCATAAGCCTCTGGGTCCTCTGCTATATCAGCCTCTAGTGCTTGTCCATTAATCAATATATCACGAAGTATTAGCTGTAGTGGGTATAGCTTGTTGTCACTTAGGTAAATAAGAGCCTCGAAGTATGTATTCCACTGGCCTACTGCATAATATAGTGTCATGATAGCTATAATAGCTTTTGATAGTGGTAGAACTACAGATATGAAATACCTACCAATGCCACAGCCGTCTATTTCTGCTGCTTCTTGTAGCTCGTATGGTAGTGTGTTTATAAAGAATGTACGACATAGGATAAGGTTGAACAGACCAAAAGAACCAACTACGATAAGTACTAGGCGTGTGTCAACAAGACCAAGTGCAGAAACCACCAAGTAAGTAGGGATAAGACCACCGCTAAAGAACTTTGTTACTAGTAGAAATTTCATGATAAATTTGCTGCCTATCATGTCACGCCTAGAAAGTGCGTATCCTGCTGGGATTGTGATAAGCAAGCTGAGTATTGTTGCAAAAACAGTATAGAATATAGAGTTTGCGTAACCAGTCCAAATTCTTTGGTCATCAAGGATATAGCGGTAGCCCTCTAGGCTAATGCCACGTGGATAGAAAATAACTTGACCACTGGCTACCATGCTAGGGTCGCTTATTGATGCTATTACTACAAAGTATAGTGGGTAAAGTACAGCAAGTGCTATTAAAAATAGTGCTACATTTATAATAATATCAAACACTGTGTCTGAGTTGAATTTCTTGAAATAACCCTTGTGTGAGCGTGATATTGCAGTTTGCATATTGTTTCTCCTTTCATTTTACCACAGACTGGTTTCTGTTGTTTTTCTTGCTATTTTATTTACAGATACCAACAAAATAAAGTTGATAAAGTTATTAAACAAGCCTATGGCAGCGGAGTAACTGAACTGTCCACCCTGCAAACCGATTTTATATGTGTAGGTAGAGATAATCTCAGAATAATCAAGGTTAATACTATTTTGTAGCAAGAATGCTTTTTGGAAACCAACATCCATGATGCTACCAACATCCATGATAAGCATGATAACCATAGTGGGGACTATAGATGGAAGGTCTACATGGAATACACGCTGTAGTTTATTAGCACCATCTACTATAGCTGCCTCGTGTATCTCTTGGCTAACAGATGCTAGTACAGATACGTATAATATAGAGCCCCAACCAAGATTTTTTATTACACCACTCCAGACATATATATGTCTAAAATACTCTGGCGTTGCTAGGAAATTTATACTATCAAAGCCGAGCAACATGAGCATTTGGTTTATAATACCGTCGTTTGTTAGGAAGATAAGTATCATACCGCAATATACAACTGTGGAGATAAAGTGTGGTGCATATGTAATCATCTGTGCGGTTTTCTTGAACTTATCATGTGTGATATAGTTAAGAAGTAGAGCGAATGCTATAGGCAAAGGAAAGCCTGCTATCAGCCCATAAAGACTTAGTGATAATGTGTTCCATAGAAGTGTCTCGAACTGGTATGACTCAAAGAAAGTTACGAAATGCTCAAAGCCAACCCATTCGCTACCCCATATACCGTCTACTGCCTTGTAGTTTTTAAAAGCAATCTGTACTCCGTACATTGGGACATAGCTGAATATAAAAACATACACCACCATAGGTAGAACAAAGGCATATAGCAGCCATGTCTTTTTTAGATGCATCAGTAATTTTTTTCTTTTCTTTTCTTTTTCTTGCGAAGATAGAGCTTTACTATTCATCTGAAAAATTCCTTTCAATTTGTAAAACCGCATTGACATATTTTGTTTAAATGTCAATGCGGTCATATAATTATACTATCATATTAATAACATTATTGATTTATTATGCGTATACACCGTCAACATATTCTTGACAAAGTTGTGTGTACTCAGGAACTTTTAGGTCGTTCAGTGTTTCTAGATGCTCTGCCCATTTTTCGTCGTCGATACCATTGATTATGGAGTCAGCAACAAATTTTTCTAGGTAGTTGTCTATATCTGTGATAAGAACTGCACGTCTTTCCTCGTTCTCTGGTGTGCCAGCGCCTGATGGTAAGCCTGTTACAGCGTACTGCATATCACGCTCGATAGCTGTTGTTCTAGCGCTCACTACTGTGTCAGGGTCTATTAGTACAGGTGCGTCTATTCTTCTTAGTCCTGGGCTCTGGCCACTAAATCCATGGTAGTCACGGTAGTCTGCTGCAGTTTCAAAGCCTATTTCGCCAAGTGCTGCCTTTAGCTCATCAGGTGTACGGTAGATTGTTATTACTCTCTCTACGCCATCAACCTCTGTCATTTCCCACAGAACATCTTCTGCACCCTGTGACCACTCTTGTGTTATTTTCTCGGAAGACTGTAGATAATCGTACCAACGAACTAGTGCCTCTGGTTGCTCGCAGTCTCTGCTAATTACAAAACCACTATCACGGATTGTGCTGTTAACACTTATCATTTTTGTTCCATCTTCGCCCTCTAGCACAGGTAGAACTTCAAATCTTGGATTGTTTTTATCATCGCCCCATGTAGCAATTTTGGAGCTATCAGAGTAACCAGCCCACATACCTAGTATGTCTTGACCAGCACTTCTGCTGTTATATTGCTCTGTGCTTAGTGTGAATAGCTGTGGGTCAAGTAGCCCTTGCTCATGTAGACCGTTTAGCCATTTAAGACCTTCGTAGTAACCCTCATCAGCAGCACTAAAGATAACTTGCTTATCAATTACCATAACGTGTTGGTAGTTCTCAATAACGCCGAAAGCACCCATTAGATTTTCCATAGCATTTGCCCAGCCCCATAGGCTCTCGAATGTTAGTGGGATTTCATCTGCCTGTCCATTGCCGTTAGGGTCTTGCTCTTTAAATGCAACAAGAACAGTTTCTAGCTCTTCTGGAGTAGTAGGCATTTCAAGACCTAGTTTGTCCATCCACTCTACATTTATCCAGAACAGGCTGTCTATCATATTACCAATGCTCTCTGCACCGGTTGGTAGTGTGTAGTAGTGACCATCCGGTTGTTTTAGGCCGGCTTTATAGTCCTCGCGCTCTTCGAAAAGTTGCATAACATTCGGTGCATATGCTTCTAGATATGGGTCAAGCTGCATTAGTAGCTCGTAGTTTTTGTTTACATCTATACCACCTAGTATAGCGTCAGGTAGGTCGCCAGTGCTTAGCATTAGGTTTGTTTTTTCAGCCCAAGCAGAAGTTGTAATCTCCACCCAGTCTATATTGATATTTGTTGCTTCTTCTGCAGCGATTACAGGTGGTTTTTCGCTAGCTGGGTAAATACCAGTAGACTTGAATGCGATTTCGAATGTATCTGGTTCTTTTAGGATAGGTAGCCCTGTTGGGTTAAAGTTGTCGCTAACTTCTGGACCTGTTGGTGCTGTAGAACTAGAAGTAGAAGTAGAACCAGATGTTGCTGTAGACTGAGAAGTGCTAGATGTAGAAGTATCGCCGCTACATGCTACAGAAGAAAGTAGCATTGCTGTTGCGATAACAAAGGTAAGAATTCTTTTATTCATGATGACCTCCATAAAATATTGTTGTGTTTTGCCATGGCTTAATCTTATATCTTTTCTATGTATACGTCAATTACTGTTTCTTGAAAATAGTAATGGAAATATGAAAATAATGCCTGTTTTTTGAAAAAAACGCCGTGAATTCATAAATTCGATATAATTTAGAGCGAAATTATACAAAAAATTACATCTCCCAGCTGTAGTTCTATTGTCTTTTGAATGATGCTGTGTTATAATTCTTTACAATAGCGATACAAATATTAAGATTAAGGATATTGTTAAATGATGTCTAAAGGTAAGTTTGATTTCTTTAAAAGGGCTGTGATGAAGAGCCTGTTACTACTATTAGTCCCTATAACAATAGTAGGTTTTATTAATTTTATTATACAACAGCAATCCGATTTTCGTGAAATGGAACAGAGTATAAAAGTAGAGATGAATAGGCAGACTGCATTTTGGAACAATGAATTTACGGATATTAATTCTTTGATATACCAGATAAGCTACAGCAAGTTGTATAATTCGTACTACCGTGAAAATAGCACGGACTCCACAATTTCTATAATGCAAGACCTAAGAGTGCGCAATGAGTCACACGCACTTTTTGAGGCGATAATGTTCTATGACACTATAAACAACAATGTTATTACGGCGTATGGTAAATATACAGAGGAAGAGTTTTTCACACAAGTAGTATATAATGAGGAAGTTATGGTTACTGAAAACTTGGATGAGGAGCACTGGAGTTTTGAGAAAGTATATATGCCTACAATATCAGATACAGCAATTGCAATGTTTATACCCATATCCGATACCGTACATGGTGACAACTCAGCTGACGCATATATAGTGATTTTGATATCTGATGAAACAATTTACAACCAAATGGCTTCGTATAATTCTGCTGGTAGCTGGATGTGGTTCCTGGAGATGGGTGGCGAAGTAGTGCATAGCAGTGACGAGGGTTATAATAGACAGATATTTGAGGATAACTTTGATTACAGCGATTTTACAGAGGAGGACTATTATACATATAAGCAGTCCACCATACCAGAAGTATCTATAACATGGATGGTACCAAAGCTAGATTTACTTTTACAGCAAATAGAGATAGTAGTGTTGCAAGCAAGTCTTGGTATGCTTATGATAATATCTGTGTGTTTGATGTTGTTTTATAACGCAAACAAAACATATAAGCCCATAAAATCTATGGTTAATGTAATAAAAGGCGTGACTAATAGTGCTCATACTGATATCGACGAGCTAGACTATATCAATTATGGAATAAACTCACTAATAACATCGCATAGATATACTTCGCTATGGAACGAGGAGCTAAAGTATGAAAAAGCATTGTACCACTTGTTTAACTATAATATTAATACAGGTGATGCAGCGTGCGATAGATTTATTAATCTAGGTATTGAGCTTAACAAAGAGCGTTTTAAGGTAGTGGTATTTGCTGATGTAGAGGAAAATGTAAATATTTATGACTTTTTTGATGATAAGCTATCAAAATTATCACCGATTTCTTCTGGACATATGCTGTACACACACTCGAAAAGCTACATTTGCCTTATCTGCACAGATGAAGCAGAGGAAGTGATAGATGAAATGCTGAGTGCACTTACTTCTTCTGGTGCTAGCATAAGTGGTGGTGATTGGATAACTGATATTTCTATGATTAGAGATAGCTATTTTAAAATAAAGATGTTGGGTATACCCGTAGTAGAGGAATTGCCACCAGAAACACCATTGATTACAGACAAAAAAGCAAATTATCGCCGAAAGAGTATCGAAAATATACTGACATATATCGACGAGAACTTTACTGATATGAATTTTTCTATAAAATCACTTGCTGCAGAGTTTGACACTTCACCATCAAATATTAGCCACTTCTTTAAAAAATGCACAGGGCAGAGCATATCTGTTTTTGTGGAAATGAAAAGGTTGCAGGAAGCAAAACTGCTATTACAGACAAAGAAATACAAAGTTAAAGATATTGCAGAATTGGTGGGTTATAGCAACACTAGCACGCTGATTGAGGTTTTTAAGAAATATGAAGGAATGACACCACGAGCATATATGTCTGCTGAGAATTTGTAAGAAAAATATGTGTAGTTGTGGTACACATAATTGTTTACGCTACAGTCTTTGGCGTAGCAGAAAACAGCGATATTTCAGAATTAACCCTCTGAACTATCGCTGTTTTTGATTCTATATTTATAGGTGAGCTTATTTTAGGTATCTCTTTTTTATTTCAAATCTTCTGATATAATCCCACTTCTCTAGTCGTTCCTCGGGAGGTGTGTGCCATACGCCCCATCTCAAACCCTCGAGAGGGGAGTCGTTTGTGTTCTCTGTCCTGTATAGGCCAGCAGCAGCGGGACTGTGGTTGATACGTGCCATTATTTCGAAGTTGATGCCGTCTTTTGCATATTGTATGGTGCCTTTTTCTGGGCCATCACGGTTAATCATAGCAGCCATGCCACCATTGTACTCCCACATGATAATCTCATGACCACTATTGGATATTGGGTTATACTCGGAGGGTGTGTAGGGGCCATATGGATTATCAGAAATAGCAACGCCCCACCTAGTGGTTGTGCCAGCAAAGTCTGCGTGTGTTTCGCGTGTCTTTTTTAGCCCACATTTATAGTAAAGATGGTACTTGCCCTTGTAGAAAAATAGTGTGGGGTCGTGCGCTGCACCCTCAAATACTTCATCATTATATGTTTCGTAGTCATCAAACCAGTGTCCGTCCTCCGGTCTAGTATGTATTGGTTTATCACTTTTTACAAAAGGGCCATCGGGGCTATCGGACTCTGCAAGTGCGATATTTTCGTGTGTACCAATATACTCGCCATCTTTTTCTATACACTGATAAACTAGGTAATATTTATTGTTATGCACAAAAATCTCCGGTGTGCAAACTGTTCTTTCATCGTACGCACCCTCGCCACCACGGCCAACTGCAATGCCTTTTTCTTCCCAGTCATGCCCATCTTTGGATACAGCATAGTATATATCTGCATAGTCCCAAGGGAACTTTTTTGCAAGTGGGTCGTTTTTATCCATGCCACAAGCGCCTACGCTCTTGGTGTACCAAACATAGTACAATTCACCTATTTTGATGATAGCACTTGGGTCGCGCCTATAAACACCTTCCTCAAGCCCAATACCAGTTACATCACTGTAGTCAAATTGACAATACCATTCACCGTTGCCTTTGGGGTAGGTCGCTGCCCTCTGTGACGCTGCGCTCATTTTCATAATACTTTACTCCTTTTTTATTTTAGTGATACCGATTATATATCTAGCTTATCCACTAGCATTAACTTACAAAAGCGATTTGTTATAGTGTACTAAAAATGTTGTGTGATTGGCTTGTGCAATGTTACTTATAAACGTTTTCTATATTCATTTTATATAATACATGCGGTTTTGTCAATAGAAAAGTGGTTTATTATACTATATAACCGATAAAGATGATTGATAGGTGTGGGAGTAGATACTGATTAATTTAAAACATAGTATACTAAAAAAACTGGGTTTTCATTGTATGGGTTTATTTTCCATAAAATATTGTGCTGATACTTGTTGACAAAGAAACGGAGAAATGATAACATATAATCATAACGAGAACTAATGTTTGTGAGGTGTGTTATGGATATATTTGATAAACTGGAGCTGTTGACAGAGGGTGCAAAGTATGATGTAGCATGCACTTCTAGTGGCTCGGACAGGAGTGGGGCAAAGGGGTTTACTGGCTCGTCCGTTGCAAAGGGGATTTGCCATAGTTTTTCTGCCGATGGTAGGTGTATTTCTTTACTGAAAATATTAATGACGAACATATGTACTTACGACTGCAAATACTGTGTTAATAGACGTAGCAATGATGTCCCACGCACCATGCTCACCCCTGACGAGCTTGCCGACCTTACAATGTCATTTTATAGGCGCAACTATATAGAGGGGCTATTTCTTAGCTCTGGTGTTGTAAAAAATGCAAACTACACCACTGAGCTTATGATAAAATCTATACGCATATTACGTGAGGATTATAAATTTCGTGGGTATATACATGCAAAAGCGATACCGGGTGCAGACGATATGCTTATAAAAGAACTGGGACTGTTGGTGGATAGAATGAGTGTAAATATAGAGCTACCCAGCCAAGAGAGCTTGTCCATTCTTGCACCGGACAAATCCAAGACTAGCATAATAAAGCCGATGAAAATGATTAGTAACGAGATAGTAGCGAGTAAAAATGAGATTGTAAAGTATAGGCATGCACCCAAGTTTATACCAGCGGGGCAGAGCACACAGATGATAGTTGGCGCTAGTAGCGAGAGTGATTTCCAGATACTAAACCTTACAGAGAGCCTATATAGCAAATTTAGCCTGAAGCGTGTGTTTTTCTCAGCGTACACGCCTGTACTTGATGATAAAAACTTGCCGTCACTAGATTTTAAGCCACCACTACTGCGTGAACACAGGCTATATCAAGCTGACTGGCTACTGCGTTTCTATGGATTTAAGGCTAGCGAGCTACTGGACGAGAAAAACCAGAGCTTTAACCCACTTATAGACCCCAAGGCAAACTGGGCGCTCAACCACATGGAGAAATTCCCTATAGAGATAAATACAGCGGACCCAGAAATGCTCATGCGAGTACCTGGCATTGGCACAAATAGCGTCAAGCGTATACTGGTAGCACGCAGACAATCCACACTGGACTTTGATGCGCTGAAAAGGCTGGGTGTAGTGCTAAAACGTGCTCGGTTTTTCATTACTTGCAAGGGTAGGATGATACAAGGGGTTATTATGACACCCAGTGCTATAATGCATGGCATGGTGTCTGCAAAACTTGTAGATAAACTTGGTGGATACGAGGGTGAACAACTGGTCTTACCTGGATATTAATAGCTACGTGCAAAACGGAAAAGTTGAATTTTACAGCCACAATATATAGTACAAGCTGATTGTTTCTTTATCTGCATATTGTATTGTGGCTTTTTAAATTTAATATTTTGCACTTGCTTAGGATATTAATACAAAAGAAGGTGATGTAATGAAAACAAAAACCAGCCAGACCAAAAGTTATAATAGTGATGGATACTTTGTAGGTGGTGGATATGTGTATTACTATGATGGTACATTTGATGGACTGATGTGCTGTATATATGAGAGCTACACAAGGCGCGAGCCCGTCATGGAAATATCGAGTGAATACCAGCCATCACTACATCTAACACGTGAGATAGAGACCTGCTCCGAAAACGCAAACAGAGTATATGCTTCTCTTAGCAAGAAAATGGGGAAACAGGGCAAGGATTTGGTAGTAGTAGCGTTTTTATCCTGTGTAGATGGCAAGGAAAAGAGCATATATGACTTTGTGGTTTTGGGATATAAATATGGGGTGGACACTTGCAGGATGCTGGGCGATGCTGTAGTGTCAAAAATATATAAGATAAACAGGTATGTGCGTATGGAGGCACATAAAATGCTGGGCTTTGTGAGATTTTCGCAGTATACGCTTGGAGATGAGTGCGAAACAGGACTAGAACTAAGCAAAAAACTACCCACAGTGCTGGTTTCTGTTATAGAAACAAAAAATAATGTACTGCCACTGATAGCCAGACATTTCTGCAATAGATTTCCAGATGAAAGCTTTGTTATATATGATAAGGTGAACAAACAAGCGCTCGTTTACTCGGATTATGGCATAGAAATTACCCCTATGGAGGATTTTGTGCTAGAGCACGCAGGTTCAGAAGAACTGAAATACCGCAAACTATGGAAGAATTACTATGACACAGTAGCTATAAAAGAGCGGTATAACCCCAACTGCCGTAGGAATTTTATGCCAAAACATTACTGGAAACATTTAACCGAGATGGGTGAGGGGGTAGAAATAGACAACTTGTAATATTACACATATAAATATGTAGCATGTATAAGTATTTCATTACTTTGATAATATGAATTTTTTGAAAAATTGTTTATAATTATATTAACTGAAAATAAACTACAGCATAATAGGAGAAATTCATAATGTTCAATAAGATAGTTACTTTATCGTTAAACCCCGCAATAGATGCCACCCTATGGATAGACAAGCTAGAATCAGAGGGAGAAAATGTAGTTAGTGCTGAAAGATATGATGCGGCTGGTAAGGCGATGAATGTTTCCCGTGCGCTAAGGTATTATGGAGTTGATAGCACTGCTCTTGTCCTAGCAGGCAGGTATAATCTGGAGAGATATGAGAGCCGCTTGCGTGCAGAAAAAGTAAATTACCACATGGTGCTAATAGATGACTATATCCGTGAAAATATAAGCATAGTACAAGAAAATAAGTCTATGACACGTATTATGCGTCCAGGATTTTGTGTGAAGTATGAGGCTGTAGATGAAATAAACGACGAGCTTGCCAAGCTAGTAGATGAGGACACAGTTGTTGTTATTTCTGGCTCGCTGCCACGTGGCATAAGCCCAGAAGTTTTGCGAATGATATGTGACAGAATAACATCTCTAGGAGGCAAGGTTTCTCTTGACACAGCTAGTGTGTCACTAAAGGATATACAAAATATAAAACCATATATAGTTAAGCCAAATTACCTAGAGGCATGTGCGTTGCTAGGCAAAGAAAACTGTACTATTAGCGAGCTTGTAGAGCTTGGTAAAACACTTAATGCAGATGGTATAGAGCATGTGCTTATAAGCCTTAGTGCAGATGGCATGCTATATATTGGTGAGGAAAAAGCACTACACGTGCATGTGCCTGTTGTTACTGTTGTTTCTAGCATAGGTGCTGGTGACTGTGCGCTTGCGGGCTTCCTATTATCAGTAAAAAAGGGTGGCACTATAATGCAGTCCATTGCCATGGCAGCAGCTATGGGTACTGCTACTTGTCTAACAGAGGGCACAAACCCACCACCAAAACTTGCAACTGCAAATATTCTGCAACAGCTAGATATCACCGAGGTAGAATGATAAATGTTGCGTAATGAGATAATAGAGAGAGTGTCCGTCTGGGAGAAATTACAAAAAACTACATTGCCCATATGTGTATATGGTATGGGCGATGGCGCACAAAAGCTAATACGTATTTTCGAGGAATATGGGATAGAGATAAGTGAGTTTTTTGCTAGTGATGAATTTGTCAGGGGGCACTCTTTTTGTGGATATAAAGTCAAGAAACTATCCGATATATTGGCAGAGCATGAGCAGATAATGATAGTTGTTGCGTTCGCCTCACAACTGCCAGATGTTATGGACAGGGTGAAGGAAATGCACACAGAGCATCAGCTAGTAGTGCCAGATATGCCAGTGGTGGGTGAGGACTTGTTCACTATGGAGTATTTTGAGGAACATTACGAGGATTTGTCGAGGGCATATGAACTTATGGCTGATGATGTATCACGCAGAACTTTTGTGGCTACAATAAACTATAAAATAAGTGGCGACCCCAAATATCTCTTTGATATAGAGTGTGGCAAGGACGAGATATTTACTAATGTACTGTGCCTAGGTGGGAGCGAGAGCTACGTTGACCTTGGTGCTTATAGGGGTGATACCATAGACGAGCTACTGCACTATAGCGGTGGTGAGTATGCACGAATTTGGGCGATGGAGCCAGATGCAAAGACGTACAAGAAACTGGTAGCACACTGCGAGGGTATGCAAAGTGTTGAGCTACATAATATAGCAACATGGGACAAGGAAGATATACTTTTCTTTGATAAGCGTAGTGGCAGGAACTCCAAGCTTGCACAGGGTGGTAAAGTGCAGGTGGCGGCAAACTCTGTGGATAATATAACAGGTTGTCAGCTTGTTAGTTATATCAAGATGGATATAGAGGGTGCCGAAAAAGAGGGGCTGTGTGGTGCAGAAAAAACCATATCGGCATACTGCCCCAAGCTTAATATTGCTGGTTACCACCGCACGGAAGATTTGTTTGCTATACCGTTACAGATACACAGGATGTGTGCAGATTATAAAATTTATCTTCGTCACCATCCATATTTCCCAGCGTGGGATAATAACTTTTATTGCGTTAAGTAAAAAACTATTGCAAGAGTTGTATAAAAAGTGTATCATTAATATGCAAAATGATTTTGGGATAGGGGGTGTGCTGTAGTGGGCAACGTAGAAAATAAATGTTGTTATAGTTGCTTTTCTGCTATTGATAGTAGTGATGGGCGATGTCCTAGCTGTGGTGCGCCATTAAATGCGCCAAACCCCTCTTATTGCTTGCCAGCGGGCACCAAGATACGCAGTAAATATATGGTGGGCAGAATGGTGCGTAGTACCAACCTCTCTATCATATACCGTGCATATAATATAGAAGAAAAAAAACTGATATATATAGAAGAATTTTATCCCAAGCCATTTGTGGCACGTCTGGCAGACAAAAAAACAGTGGAGGTTACCTCTACAGACCCAATCCAGTTTAAAACGCTGATGTCTGATATTCTGGATAAGTGGCAACGTGTTTCGCGCATTACTAGCAACAATATATTAAAAACACGCGAGGTTTTGCTGGATAATGAAACTGCATATAGGTTGACGGATTATTATTCGTACAAAACGCTGGACCGTGTCATTAACAAGAGTGGTGCTATGACGTGGGAACAGTGCAAGAACTTGTTTATGCCCATATGTACACTGGTTGCAGATTTGCACAGCAAGGGGCTAACACACTGTGGTATCTGCCCAGATAATATATTAATTAGCGAGGATAGCCAAAAACTGATACTGGTAGGTTTTGCATTGCCAGAGGTACGCACAGAGGGTAGTATATTAACCCCCACACTGTATACAGGCTATAGCGCACCAGAGCAGTATAGCAAAAATATGTGGCAGGGTGAGTGGACGGACGTATACTCACTGGGTGCGGTGATGTACTATGCTATGTCTGCTGTGACACCTGTGCACGCTAGCGACAGGCTGGGGAACGACACTATGTATAGGCTTAGTAGCATAAACAAGGCTATACCTACCGAGGTTTCTGAGGCAGTGTTTGGTGCTATGCAACCACAAAAAACGGATAGATTTGCAAATGTTGCAATGCTGACATCTGCACTGCTAAAGAGTGATTCTTCTGGGACGGCGGTGTTTTCTCATACTGCTGTTTTCCCTGCGAAAAAGGATAAAGAGGAGCCAACAAAGACAGCGCCACAAAAGAAAAAGAAAAAGCCGAGCACAGGGAGAAAGACACGCATGGTGGCTGTGGTTCTGGGTATTATGCTTATACTTAGCGTGGCTGTGAATATTATCCTTACCACGCAGATAGACTGGGTGGAGGAGGAACAACTGCCAAGCGAGAGCACATCGGTATCTATATCAGAAGTGCCGAAGATGGAGTTTGACTTTGTGGGTGTTCACCTGGAAAAAGTAGAGGACATAGCAATAGCGAATGGTGTGAAGATAGAATATAGGCATGACTATAATGAGGTATACCCAATAGATGTAGTCTTTGAGCAGTCTGTGGAGCTAGGTGAGGAACTGGTGGAGGGCGAAACAGTGGTGCTATATGTAAGCGAAGGCTCGGAGTATGTGGAAATGCCATATATAATAGGTGCAGCAGAGCTGTTTGCTATCAAGACGATGACGGACTTGGATGTTGATTTTGAGATTGTATATGACGAAGATGCAGATAGCAACAAGCCCGTTGGAACAGTAATTGCGGTGGATAAGCCATTTAATCAGCTAGTGCGAAAAGAAACAGAGCTTGTGACTATAACTGTAAAAAGACAGTAGAGTTGTGCACAATACATAAAACTTGACACTTAAGTGTGGTGTTATGTGTGCTTTCTACAGCGTTTTGGTTTTTGTGAAAAAAATCTTGCATTTTATATCATTTTATGATATGATATTGTGGCATAAGAACTGATGAGTACTATTGCTTGTCAGGTTTTGATGTCTATCCGCGCAAGCGGGCATCGAAACGAGTAGTCCGCTACCTATATGGTATGAATACTCGGATATTAAAGGAGGAAATTATGGACGCATTAAGACTAATTGCACAAAGCAGCTTGAAAGCTGAAAAACCTGTTGTAAACATTGGTGACACTGTTAAAGTACAGGTTCTTATCAAAGAGGGCGAGCGTGAGAGACTACAGGCTTTTGAAGGCACTGTAATCGCAAAAAAACATGGTGGCGTATCTGAGACATTTACTGTACGTCGTCTATCTCATGGCGTTGGTGTTGAGAGGGTTTTCCCAATCCACAGCCCCCATGTACACAGCGTAGAAGTTACACGTCGTGGACGTGTTCGTAGAGCTAAGCTTTACTATCTACGTGATAGAGTGGGTAAAGCAGCTAAGGTTAAAGAAGCACTAAGATAATAAAGTGTTGAGAGGGAGGGGGACAGACGTCTCCCTCTTTGCCTTTTCTTAGAGGTTTACCACATTTTGCAAGATTGGAGTTGCAGATGAAAACGGAAAACTTGCATTGTAATGATAATGACACGGAGTTTCACTTGACAAAAGAAGAAAAAACTGTGTTGTTAAGAAATGTTATAGTTGTATGCTTGTCATCTCTGCTTATGGTGTGTGGGTTTTTCCTTTTATCCATATTCTATAAGCCAACACTGACAAGTGGCAATTCTATGGAACCTACATTATACAATGGCGATAGAGCGCTAGTCATGCTACACAATTATGCACCAAAACTTGGTGACATAGTCGTGATAAACGATGTACACGCAGCAGATAAATATATTGTTAAGCGTATCATCGGGCTTGAGGGCGATGTTATAGATATTAATTTTGATACTGGCGAAGTAACAAGGAATGGCGTGTTGTTATATGAAGACTATATCACAGAGCCAACCACGACATCGGGCGATGTTTCTTTTCCCATAACTGTGCCACAGGGTAGCGCGTTTGTTCTTGGTGACAATCGCAACAACTCTACAGATAGCCGCACAACATACACAGGTATGATATTAACAGAAAATATATTGGGCGAGATATGCTTTAGGTTCTATCCGTTTGATAGGATTGGTTTTGTGGAATAGGGGGATAATATGGCGAATAATATGCCGGACCCAAATACTGTTTTCCCAGTAAAGGGCTTTGATACCGTAACTTATATTAGGCCTACAATCAAGAACCCCAATATAATAGTGGGTGATTTTTCTTACTTTTCTGGTACGGATTTTGAGAGCCATGTTACACATCACTACGACTTTTATGGTGATAAGCTAGTTATAGGCAAGTTTTGCCAGATAGCCGCAGGTGTGAATTTTATAATGAATGGCGCAAACCACCAGATGAACGCTGTTTCTACTTTTCCTTTCTATATATTTGATGGCTGGGAGCAAGATGTCCCAGATATGTCAGATATGCCTGTAAAAGGAGATACAGTCGTGGGTAATGATGTGTGGATAGGGCAAAATGCAACAATACTTGCAGGTGTGCATATAGGAGATGGTGCGATTATCGGTGCAAATAGCACTGTGGGCACAGATGTACCACCATATAGCATTGTGGCAGGCAACCCAGCACATATTATAAGAAAGCGCTTTGATGATGAGATGATAGCACTAATGCAGGAATTTAAGTGGTGGGATAAAGATATAAGCGAGATAAACACGATTATTAGTATTTTATCCGACAGCAATATAGAGAATGTAAGAAAGTATATAAAAGAGAATATTTGATATAAAACGAAAGGAGTGATGATAAATGTCAGAGATATTGCCAGTACAGTGGTTTCCCGGCCATATGACAAAAACTAGGCGTCTGATGGAGAAAAATCTTAAGCTAATAGACCTAGTGGTAGAGATTACGGACGCACGTATACCAAGCAGCAGCCGTAACCCAGAGATAAAAAAGCTTATAGGTAATAAACCACATATATTATTACTTAATAAAGCTGATACAGCAGATGATAGAGTTAATAATATGTGGATTTCTATGCACCGTAATAATGGTACAGTTGCTATAGCTACAGACTGCAAAAGTGGTAAGGGGCTAAAACAACTGGACGCAGCGGTGAAAGAAGCGCTAGCAGAGAAGATAAAACAATGGGCAGCCAAGGGTATGGCTGGTAGGACTATAAGACTTATGGTTGTGGGTGTACCCAATGTTGGTAAATCATCATTTATAAACCGACTAGCTGGTGCACGCAAAACAAAGGTAGAGGACAGGGCTGGTGTAACAAGGGGCAAGCAGTGGGTTACACTGGATAGTGGTATAGAGCTACTGGATATGCCGGGCGTGTTGTGGCCCAAGTTTGATGACCCACTGGTGGGTGAGCGACTAGCATTTACAGGTGCAGTAAAAGATGTTATACTTGATGTAGAGCATATGGCAATGCGCTTGCTAGAGGTTATAACACCAAACTACAACTCCTGCCTAGCCGAGAGATACAAGATAACAGAGGAAGAAATACAGGAAAACGACAGCTATGATTTGCTAGAGCTTATCGCACGCAGACGTGGTATGTTGATGTCCGGCGGTAGAGCAAACACAGAGCGCGCAGCTATAATGCTAATAGATGAGTTCCGTGGTGGTGTACTGGGGAGAATTTCACTGGAAAGACCAGGCGACAAGGGGTGATTAGTACCAATGTGTGAACTACATAAATTTGATGCTGATATCCTAAAAGAGAAGAAAATAACAAGGCTATGTGGCATAGATGAGGCTGGGCGTGGACCACTTGCAGGGCCTGTGTATGCGGCGTGTGCTGTGCTGAAAAATGATAATGATATAGAATACCTTAATGACTCCAAGAAACTTACAGAAAAACGTCGTGAGCAGATTTTTGAGCAGATAATGCTTGGGGAAACTGCGTGGTATGGCATTGGTGTTGCTACAGAAAAAGAAATAGACGAGCACAATATACTACAAGCCACATATATTGCTATGCGTAGGGCACACACTGCCTTGCTAGAGCAAATGAAAGGCGAAACACTGCCACAGCTGGCACTGGTGGATGGTAACCGTGACCCAATACTGGGTGCAGATACTATGACAGTGGTAAAGGGTGATGGCAAGTCTGCTGCTATAGCAGTTGCGTCCATTATTGCAAAAGTTAGCCGTGATAGATATATGCTAGAGCTTGCGAAAGAATACCCACAGTATGGTTTTACAAAGCACAAGGGCTATGGTACAAAACTGCATTATGAAGCACTGGAAGAACACGGAATATCGCCTGTACACAGGTGTAGTTTCCTGAAAAAGTGGCTGAGTAGTAGTGGTGATGTATGACCGACAAAAGGCAAGTGGGGAATGTGGGCGAGCAGTACACAGCAAATTTCTTGGTGAGTAGGGGCTATACAATATTGCACCGCAACTGGCACTCCCAGTATGGTGAGATTGATATTGTAGCAACAAAAGGCGATATTATAGCATTTGTTGAGGTAAAGACACGCAAAAAAGGCACAATTATAGATGCTGAGCTTGCTGTCAACAACAAAAAGCAACACAAGATTATATTAACAGCACAGGACTATATAATGAAAAACAGCATAGACTTACAACCAAGGTTTGATGTATCGGCTGTGAGCTATGAGGGTGAAAAATATTACTGTAAATACTATGTAAATGCATTTCAAATAAACTGACACCAAACAAAGGAGAAGGATTATGAATTACCGTAGTACTAGGGATAACAACTGCACAGTTTCTGCTGCGCAGGCTATTTTTCAGGGGATATCTGTAGATGGTGGCTTGTTTGTGCCACAGGAAACACCAAAGGTGAGTGCAGATATAATAGCAGAGCTTGCTGGCAAGAGCTATATTGAGCGTGCAAAGTATATTTTGGGGCTGTATTTGGCTGATTTCACAGCAGAAGAAATAGAAAAATGTGTGACCAATGCTTATGATGGCAAATTTGATGATAATATTCCCGCACCTCTCTCTGCAATAGTTGGCGGGCAGTATTTCCTTGAGCTTTGGCACGGACCAACTTGCGCGTTCAAAGATATGGCACTGCAACTGCTACCAGAGCTACTCACTGTTTCTATGGATAAAGTAGGCGATGGAAAAACAGCTGTTATTTTGGTTGCAACATCTGGCGATACAGGTAAAGCCGCACTTGAGGGCTTTCGTGATGTAAAAAACACAAAAATGATGGTGTTCTACCCAGAAAATGGTGTTAGCCCAATGCAGAAACGCCAAATGTATACACAACAGGGCTATAACCTATCTGTTGTTGCGATAAATGGTAATTTTGATGACGCGCAGACTGGCGTAAAGAAAATATTTGCAGATAAAGCCTATGTGGAGGCGCTAGAGAAAGATGGCTATGTGCTATCAAGTGCAAACTCCATAAACTGGGGCAGACTGCTACCACAAATCGTATATTATTTTAGTAGCTACTGTGACATGATAAGCAATGACACTATAAAAAATGGTGATGTTGTGAACTACTGTGTACCTACTGGTAATTTTGGTAATATATTAGCGGCACACTACGCGAGGAAAATGGGTCTACCAATTGGCAAGCTAATATGTGCATCAAACTCCAACAACGTACTAACACAGGCTATTATGGAGGGTGTATATAACAAAGAGCGTGAGTTCTTTGCTACAAATTCACCGTCTATGGATATACTTATTTCTAGCAACTTTGAGCGTATGATATACGAGCTACTGGGCTGTGAGAGCGATAAAACAAAGGCTATGATGGAAAGTTTGTCATCTACTGGCTCCTACACTCTACCACAAGATGCTATCGAGATGCTACAAAAAGGTTTCTGGGCGGATTATTGCGATGAGGAAGAAACACTTGCTACTATCAAAAATATATTTGATAGCACAGGCTACTTGTGTGATACTCATACAGCGGTAGCAGCGGCAGTTGCTGATAAATATGTAAAAGCTACAGGCGACAATGCGCCTATGGTGGTGGTATCTACAGCCAGCCCGTACAAATTTGTTGCAAGCGTGCTTGATGCTGTGGGTGCAGACTATAATGCAGATGATGACTTTGCTATGTTGGATAAACTATACGAGGTTTCTGCTGTTCGTATCCCAGACGGTCTAGCATCTCTAAAAACAGCTGAGCGTAGGTTTAGCATAAACTGCGATGCTGACAAAATGGTAGATGAGCTGTCTAAGTTCCTAAAGAGCGAGATATAAAATGTCGGTTTTTGTAATTGGGGACCTGCACCTGTCAATAGGCTCTGACAAGCCCATGGATATCTTCCGTGGCTGGGAAAACCATGTAGAGCGAATAAGTGATGCTTGGCAGGCGAATGTAAAAGAAGATGATACTGTGGTTATTGCAGGCGATATATCTTGGGCGCTGAAACTGGAGCAAACACTGGAGGACTTTCGTTTTATAGACAACCTGCCTGGTAAAAAACTGCTGATGAAAGGTAACCATGACTATTGGTGGACTACAGCAACAAAAATGAAAAAGTTTTTTACAGCAAATAGCCTAGACTCGCTACAGATACTACACAATGTCGGCATAGAAACTGAGGATATGATATTATGTGGCTCCCGTGGCTGGATATTCGAGAATGGTGAGAGTGCGGACAAAGTGATAATAGCGCGTGAGGCAGGGCGAATAGAAGCATCACTTGCGCATATTAGCAGCGACAAAGAAAAAGTGTTGTTTTTGCACTATCCACCTATTTTTGGTGCTATGGCTATAGAAGAATACTTTGATATTATGAATAAATACAATGTGCGCAGGTGCTATTATGGACATTTGCATGGAGGCTCGTGCAGAAATGCATTTACAGGTGTGTACAGAGATGTGAAATTGGAGCTGATATCTGCCGATAAACTCGATTTCAACCCACTATTGATAGAACCTTGCAAATAATACAAAAAATATGAACAAATCACGTTAAAAGTTTAATAAATATTTTACAAAAACTATAGCTTTTTTATTTTGTTTGTGATACAATAACAAGGATTATGGACTTGGTGGTTGCAATACTGCCAATAAATATAATTCCACACGAAAGTGTAAGGATTAATAAAAACAACTTGGAGGAACACTAGAGATGAAATTAGTGGCAAAAAACTTGATCGAAACTAACGTATATGAGTTGGAAATACGTGTGGAAGGTGACGATTATAAAAGCGCATTTGAAAAATCTTTTTCCAAAAATTCAAAGAACCTAAATATCCCTGGATTTAGAAAAGGCAAAGCACCTAGGGCTATGGTTATGAAAATGGTTGGCGAAGAGTATTTCTATGATGATGCTATCAATGGCACATACCAAGAGGCTTATAAAGCTGCACTTGATGAGTCCGGTCTAGAGCCTGTGGACAGAGCAGACGTACAAATAAAAGAGTGCACAACAGAGGGCTATACTTTTGTTGCGAAAATTGTTGTAAAACCTGAAGTTACAGTAAAAGATTATAAAGGTCTTGAGGTTTCTCGCCCATCTACAGAAGTTACAGAAACAGAAGTTGAAGACGAGATTAAGCGTATGGCAGACCGTAACAGCCGTCTAGTAGAGGTTGAGGATAGAGCTGCTAAAGATGGCGATACAGCAAACATAAACTTTGAAGGTTTTGTTGATGACGTTGCATTCCCAGGTGGTAAAGGCGAGAACTATGACCTAGTTCTAGGTTCTAATCAGTTCATCCCTGGCTTCGAGGGACAAATCGTTGACAAAAAAATCGGCGAAGAGTTTGATGTTAATGTATCTTTCCCAGAGGAATACCACGCTGAGGAGCTAAAAGGCAAAGCAGCTGTATTCAAAGTGAAACTAAACTCACTAAAAGTAAGAGAGCTACCTGAGATTGATGACGAGTTTGCAAAAGATGTAAGCGAGTTTGATACTCTTGAGCAACTAAAAGCTGATATAAAAGAAAAAGCTGAAGAGCGCAAGCTAAAACAAGCTGATGCACAAGTAGAGAATGAGCTATGCGAAGGTGCTGCAAAAAATATGGAAGCAGTAATCCCACAAGCTATGATTGACCGCAAAGTAGATGAAAAAGTACAAGAATTTGGCTACCGTCTACAGTCTCAAGGAATGAACCTTGATGATTACATCAAATATACTGGTGCTTCTATGGATGATTTCCGTAAAAACTTTGCTGAGCAAGCAGAGAGCGAAGTAAAAGTTTCTCTAACACTTGAGAAAATTGCAGAAGTAGAGAAAATCGAAGTATCTGCAGAAGAAATTGCTGCTGAGTACGAGAGAGCTGCAACTACTTACAATATCGAAGTAGACAGAGTGAAAACATTTATAGCAGAAGAAAACATTGTTGAATCTCTAAAAATGAACAAAGCAGTAGATTTTGTTAAGCAAAATGCTGTGATTACTCAACTATAATTTATAATTTCTTGCAAAAGAGGGAAAGTAGCCACTGTTATTTTACAGTGGCGGCTTTTCCATATACGCATATTTGCATTAGTAATACTTTTTGTTTCCGTGCATAAATTTGTTATTAATTTATCTGTTTCTCGGAGTTTACTTAAAATCAGCATAAAAAAAAGGTTCTTTTTGTCGATGCGACATTATTAGTTATAAATTTGAAAATATTCGCCTATAATAGAGCGTGTTATATATTACATCAGTCAAAATTACTGCGGACTAAAGATGTACAACAAACAATGTGTGGCCGATGCAGAACGGCGGAATGGAGTGTATCATGAGTTTAGTACCAATGGTCATTGAACAAACAAGCAGGGGAGAGCGTTCTTATGACATTTTCTCCAGACTACTAAATGACAGAATAATAATGCTATGTGAAGAAGTGAATGATGCTTCTGCTAGTCTGGTAGTAGCACAGCTACTATACCTTGAGAGCCAAGACCCAGAGAAAGATATTTCCCTATACATCAACAGCCCAGGTGGCTCTGTAACTGCTGGTCTTGCTATCTACGATACTATGAAATACATCAAATGCGATGTATCTACAATATGCATAGGTATGGCAGCATCAATGGGTGCTTTCCTGCTGTCATCTGGAACACCTGGCAAGCGTTTTGCACTGCCAAACAGCGAGATAATGATTCATCAGCCACTAGGTGGCATGCGTGGTCAGGTAACTGATATTCAGATACACGCAGAGAGATATATCAAAATAAAAGATCAGCTAAACCGTATGCTTTCTGAGCAAACAGGACAAACACAGGACGTAATAAAGCTGGATACAGAGCGTGACAACTTTATGAGTGCGGCTGAGGCTTGTGAGTACGGCTTGATAGACAAAGTACTAGAAAAAAGATAATGTACAGATTTTAAATAGAAATATCCATGCACAATAAATGACTATTTTGATTTTATAATTAAGTACAGCGCCATTAATGCTGGCTATATATTAGTTAGTATATACAGACTGGAGATTACAAGTATGGCAAAGAACGAAAACCAATTAAGATGCTCGTTTTGTGGTAAAATGCAAGCACAAGTAGACAGAATGATTGCAGGGCCAAATGTGTCCATATGCAATGAATGTGTTGAGCTATGTATTGCAGTGCTATATGAAGAGGACGATTTACCGCAAAAACCAAAAGAAAAAACAGATATTACAGTCCCTAAACCAAAGGAGATAAAAGAGTACCTTGACCAGTATGTTATTGGGCAAGAAGAAGCAAAAAAAGCGCTCTCTGTATCTGTTTACAACCACTACAAGCGTATATATTTTACAGACAAAAACACTGTGGAGATTGGCAAAAGTAACGTACTATTGCTAGGCCCTACTGGTGTTGGTAAAACTTTGCTTGCACAGTCGCTGGCTAAGATGCTTGAAGTACCATTTGCTATTGCAGATGCTACAACACTAACGGAGGCAGGCTATGTGGGTGAGGACGTTGAGAATATCTTGTTAAGGCTTATACAAGCTGCGGATTTTGATATTGAGCGTGCAGAAAAGGGTATAATATATATAGATGAGATTGACAAGATAACAAGAAAATCTGAAAATCCATCTATCACACGTGATGTTAGTGGTGAAGGTGTGCAGCAAGCACTACTAAAAATCATAGAGGGAACACTATCAAATGTTCCTCCACAGGGTGGTAGAAAACACCCACATCAGGACTTTATCCGCATTGATACCACAAATATTCTGTTTATCTGTGGCGGTGCGTTTGAGGGTCTAGAGGCTGTTATCGAAAGACGTACAGAGCAAACAGGTATCGGTTTTGGTGCAGCTATAAAAGAAAATAAAGAAGAGAAAAACCGCAAGTTGTTGCGTCAGGTTATGCCACATGACCTTATCAAATATGGTATGATACCTGAGCTTGTAGGTCGTATACCTGTAATAACAACTCTTGAGCCACTGGATAGAGATGCACTTGTTCAGATACTAACCGAGCCTCAAAACTCCATGGTTAAGCAGTACAGACATTTGTTTGAGCTTGATGGCTGTGCGCTTGAGTTTACAGACGAGGCACTACTTGCTATCGCTACAAAAGCTATCGAGAGAAAAACAGGAGCACGTGGTTTGCGCTCTATTATGGAGGATATACTTGCCGACACCATGTTTGGCACACCATCCGACCATACTATAGAAACCATTACCATAACAGAAGACTGCGTTAATAACGGAACACCACCGGAGATTATAAAAAACGCAGCAAAGCTACCTGTTACTATGAGCATGCTCGAGAACAAAAATGCTACAAAAGGGCGCACTAAACGTAAGAAACCTAGCTGATAGGTATTAGTTTTTTTGATTGCCCTAAGTTATTATTAACTTATAAGAAAGACCTGTTTCGAAAGGAAATGTAATTAATGGCACGACAAAAAACAGTAGAAATTGAAGAAATAGCTTTTTATGAGGGAATGCCAGTACTAGTTCTGCGTGGACTAGTACTTTTTCCCGATATGATACTACACTTTGAGGTTGCACGAGAAAAATCTGTAAAAGCACTTATGGAAGCTATGGACAATGATATGCAAATTTTCATAGTTGCACAAAAAGATGTTCGTGTAGATGACCCACAGCCAAAAGATATATACAAAATAGGCGTAATAGCAGAAGTTAAGCAAATGGTAAAAACTTCTGACGGTGCGTCACGCGTGGTTGTAGAGGGTAAAAAACGTGGTAGAATAGACCGCATAGTAGCAAGTAGCCCTTGCTATATGGCAGATGTAACTGCAATGCCACTAAAGCAAACTAAGTATGACAGAGAAATGGCAGATGCACTGCTACGCACTGTGAAAGACCTATTCGAGGAATATTGCCAAATGGTGCCACAGATGCCACGTGACTTTGTTCGTCTTATCATGCTTACTAGGGACTATAGAAAAATTTGCGAGCCTATAATAAAGAATATCCCCCTAA
Source organism: uncultured Oscillospiraceae bacterium (assembly GCA_964369345.1). GTDB lineage: Bacteria > Bacillota > Clostridia > Oscillospirales > Ruminococcaceae > Angelakisella. The sequence goes on along the minus strand of CAYJFF010000014.1, from coordinate 12,910 downwards.
AATATGAGGATAAGCAAGCAATTCTAGAAGAATCCAACCACCTAAAGAGGATGGAAATGCTTATCTTGATGCTGGAAAGAGAGAACGAGATACTATCTCTGGAGCACGATATACAGGAGCGTGTGCGTGAGCAAATAGACAAAAACCACCGTGAATATTATCTGCGTGAGCAACTAAAAGTTATCAGCAATGAGCTGAATGACGGTGATAATACACCAAATGATATTTCTGTATACCGTAGCAAAGTGTACAAGCTGGGGCTAGATGCAAAATCTACCGATAAGCTAATGAAAGAAGTGGACAGGCTGGAGCGTATGCCATATAACTCGCAAGAGGCATCTGTTATACGTGGCTACCTAGATACTATTTTCGACCTACCTTGGAACGACTACACAAAAGACAAAATAGATATACTAAAAGCGAGAAAACTACTAGATAAAGAGCACTATGGCCTAGCAAAGGTAAAAGATAGGATAATAGAGTCGCTAGCAGTTAGGAAACTTGCTCCCGATATTAAAGGGCAGATAATATGCCTATTGGGGCCACCAGGTGTCGGCAAAACGTCCATTGCACGCTCAATTGCTGATGCTATGGGCAGGAAATATGTGCGACTATCACTAGGCGGTGTGCGTGATGAATCCGACATCAGAGGACATAGACGTACCTATGTTGCATCTATGCCTGGTAGGATTATAACCTCGCTAAAACAAGCTGGCAGTAGCAACCCACTTATGCTGCTAGATGAGATTGACAAACTTGGTAATGATTTCCGTGGTGACCCCTCGTCCGCACTGCTAGAGGTGCTAGATGGCGAGCAAAACCATAGTTTTCGTGACCATTTTATAGAAGTACCATACGACCTATCCAATGTGTTTTTTATAGCGACTGCAAATAATAGGGAAACCATACCTGCACCACTACTGGATAGAATGGAGATAATAAACTTGGGTAGCTACACTCGCGAAGAAAAGTTTAATATCGCTAAGCGACATTTGCTGACAAAGCAGTTAAAGCGCAATGGTATCGACCCGAAATCTGTCAAGATAACAAATGACGCACTGCATGATATTGTAGACTACTATACAAAAGAGGCTGGTGTGCGTACACTAGAGCGCCATATAGCTACCATAGCAAGGAAAATGGCTGTCAAAGTAGTATCTACTGATGTAGAAAAACTCGAGAAAATCACTGTGAATTCTGCAAATCTTGAGGAATATCTGGGCCCACGCAAGTTCAAAAACGACGATATCCAGCTAAAAGACCAAGTAGGTGTTACCAATGGACTAGCATGGACGTCTGTAGGTGGCGAGATGCTACAGGTAGAAGTAGCCGTGATGGAAGGTAGTGGAAAAAACCGCTCCACAGGCTCTCTGGGTGATGTTATGAAAGAATCTGTAGAGGCAGCTATTACCTACATTCGTGGGGTTTCTGGCAAATATGGTATAGATGATACTTTCTATAAAAACAAGGATATTCATATCCATTTCCCAGAGGGTGCAGTACCAAAAGATGGACCATCTGCTGGTATAACCACTTGCACAGCGCTGATATCTGCACTATCTGGAATGCCAGTAAGGCACGATATAGCAATGACTGGTGAGATAACACTGCGTGGCCGTGTGCTACCAATTGGTGGCCTGCGTGAGAAAACTATGGCGGCATATAAAAACGGTATGAAAAAGGTTATTATACCAAAAGCGAATGTACCAGACCTTGAAGAAGTCGAGCCTATCGTGAAAGAGCATATCGAGTTTATACCCGCAGAAACAATAGACACAGTACTGGAGCATGCACTAGTACAGGAGTAATAAGTTGTGGTGGAATAACCACTGCAAGAGGTGAAAAACTTGAACTATAATTTTGTAAAATTCCTAACTTCATATGGCAGACCCGACCAAATACCAGAGAGCACAAAGCCAGAAATAGTATTTGCAGGGCGCTCCAATGTTGGCAAATCTTCTTTGATTAATAAATTCTTTAATCAAAAATCTTTGGCGAGGGTAAGTGCTACCCCAGGTAAAACAGCTACTATAAACTTTTTTGAGTGTGGTGAGCTTTATTTTGCCGACTTACCAGGCTATGGTTTTGCCAAAGTATCAAAAGTAGAAAAACAACGCTGGTCCACGCTGATTGGTGGGTATCTACAAAGTGGCAGAGATATACGTCTGGTGCTGTCACTTGTGGATATACGCCACAAGCCGTCAAAAGATGATGAAACAATGATAAACTTTCTTATTGATGAGGAGCTACCGTTTGTTGTTATATTGACTAAGGCAGACAAGCTGAGCAAGGCACAACTTGCAAGGCGTATAGAGGAGCTACGTGAAGAAGTACCATGTGGCGACCAAATAACCATGATACCAACATCATCAGAGACAGGTCTGGGCATAGAGGATATCAGGGCTATAGTGGCAGAGCTGGAGGCAGAGTATATAGTGGAGAAAGCCGAAAAAGCCGAGAGCGAAGAACTACAAAACGAAAGTGATATAAATACAGAGGAGGAGCAAAACGATGATTTCTAAATGCTTGGGAGTAAACAATGACGGACATTTAACTATAGGTGGGATGGATACAACAGTAATAGCAGAGCAATATGGTACACCACTATATGTTATGGATGAGAACCTTATACGCGAAAATTGTCGTAGTTATAGAGAGTCCATCGAAAAATTCTATGGTGGTAGGGGTCTTATAGCTTACGCATCAAAAGCGTTTAGTTGTAAAGAGATATACCGTATAGCTAATGATGAAAAAATAGGTGTTGATATAGTATCTATTGGCGAGCTACATACAGCTATGAGCGTTAATTTCCCAGCTGATAAAATGGTGTTCCACGGCAATAACAAAACTGTGGAAGAACTGATGATGGCTATTAACTATGGTGTTACAAGGATAGTTGTTGATAACTTGACAGAGCTTGATATGCTGAGCAACCTTGCAAAAACAGCAGGCAAAGTTATGAATATTATGCTAAGAATAAAACCAGGTGTTGATGCTCATACACATGATTTTATCCGTACAGGGCAAATAGATAGCAAGTTTGGTTTTGCGCTAGAAACTGGCGAAGCTTTTGAGGCTGCAAAAGCGGCTATTGCGGCAGAGTCACTGAAACTAATAGGTGTACATTGCCATATTGGTTCTCAAATTTTTGATATCGAGCCTTTCGAGGCAGCAGCAGACCTGCTTATTGAGTACATGGTAAAAGTTCGTGAGGAGCTGGGCTGTGAGCTTGTAGAGCTAAATATTGGTGGCGGATTTGGTATTAAATACACAGAGAACAACGACCCTGTGCCATATGAGAAATATATGGAGATACTATCTGGCACAATAGCAGCTACTTGTGATAAATTTAGCTTCCCTATGCCTTTCATAATACTAGAGCCAGGTAGGTCCATTGTGGCTTCTGCTGGTATTACACTGTACACAGTTGGTGGTGTAAAAGAAATACCAAACATCCGCACATATGTATCTGTAGATGGTGGTATGACGGACAACCCTAGATATGCCCTTTACCAATCGGAGTATACATTTGAGGTTGCTAATAAAGCTGACTATGATAAAGATAAGCTAGTAACTATAGCAGGAAAATGCTGTGAGTCTGGAGACTTGCTAGGTAAAGATGTACAGCTACAAGATGTAGAAGTAGGCGATATACTTGCTACACTTGCTACAGGTGCTTACAATTACGCTATGTCATCGAACTATAATAGGAACCTAAAACCTGCTGTAGTTATGGTGAGAGATGGAAAGTCACGCGTTGTTGTAAAACGCGAAACTCCTGACGATGTTATAAGAAATGATGTGTAATACTATGTAGATTTGTGGCATTTTCACAAAAAAAATAAAGTTTGAAAGTTTCGCTTTACTTTTACGTGGTGAAATGCTAAACTGTTAACATAGTAATTGTTAAGGAGTGATACCATGAATTCAAAATTGAACGACAATAATATGGAATATCTTTTTAAAGCTATATTGACACTGGAAAATGTAGAGGAATGTTACTCTTTCTTTGAAGATTTGTGCACAGTGCCAGAGCTAAAGGCTTTGTCACAACGCTTACACGTGGCAAAAATGCTGACAGATAATCATGTTTATAGTGATATAGTTAAAGAAACAGGTGCGAGCACTGCTACTATTAGCCGTGTAAACCGTTCGCTTAACCATTATAGTACTGGTGGATATTCTTTAGTGTTTGGTAGAGTGGAAGAAAAGTGATGCAAGGATATACGGAAGCATTCGCTAGTTGCTATGATAGCCTGCTATGCGATGTTGACTACAAAGAGCGTGCAAAATTTTTTATAGAACAAACTAAGAGATTCAAGGACAGGTTTCGGCTTGTCCTTGATTTGGCGTGTGGCACAGGCTCACTGTCGCTAGAGCTTGCAGAGAATGAGCTTGAGGTTATAGCTGTAGATATATCAGAAGAAATGCTAATGCAAGCACGTGAAAAAGCACAGGGGCTATCACCTGAGATATTATTCCTGTGCCAAGACATGGAAGAACTGGACCTGTATGGCACCGTGGAGGCAGCATACTGCATGCTTGATAGCCTTAACCACCTAAATGGGGGAGACGCACTGCAAAATGCATTCGATAGGCTGAAATTTTTTATAGAGCCAGGTGGTATATTTATATTTGATATGAACACGCCTTTTAAACACCGTGAGGTGCTGGCAGATAATGTCTTTGTGTTTGACACACCACATGTGTACTGTGTTTGGCAAAATGAATATAGCGAAGAAGATGACTGTGTGTATGTAGATTTGGACTTTTTTTCTGCTAGTGGGAACAAATATACACGTAGCTCAGAGAGTTTTGTGGAATATAGTTACGAGGACGAGCAGATAGAGCAAATGCTAACAAATGCAGAGTTTGAGTTGATAGAAATACAGGGTGACTATACAGGACAGCCACCCACAGAGGAAGAACAACGTAAGGTTTATATTGCAAGGAGAAAATAATAGGTATGGGTAAATTTGTACGAGCGATTACTGCAACAGGTGGGGTAGTATGTTATGCTCTTGATAGCACTGATATAGTGGCACAGGCAGAGCAACTGCACAAGACATCTGCGGTAGTTACTGCGGCGCTGGGGAGGCTACTAACTGCCGCTAGTATTATGAGTGCGACACTAAAAGGTGATAAAAACAGCCTTACACTTAGGCTTGCTGGTGGTGGCGCTACTGGAAATGTTGTGGCAGTGGCAGACTCTATCGGTAATGTAAAAGGCTATGTGGGTAATGCTATAGTGGAGCTTCCGCTTAATCAATATGGCAAGCTAGATGTATCTGGCGCTGTTGGCAAAGAGGGAACACTGCACGTTATAAAGGATTTGGGGCTAAAAGAGCCATATATCGGCATGGCACCCATAGTTTCTGGTGAAATAGCAGAGGATATAACAAACTATTTTGCAACCAGTGAGCAGCTACCTACAGTTTGTGCATTGGGCGTGCTGGTAAATCCAGACCTAACAGTAAAAGCAGCAGGCGGGTTTATAGCACAGCTACTACCTGGCGCACAGGATAGCGATATTGATATGCTAGAAGAAAACATCAACTCACTACCAAGCGTGTCTGCAATGATAGAAAGTGGCTTGACACCTGAGGATATCACACTAAAAGTACTTGCGAATATGGAGCCTGATTTACTGGACAGCCACAATGTAGAGTATAGATGTGACTGTAGCAGGGAGCGTACAGCTGGTGTGCTGTCATCTATAGACAAGGCAGAGCTAGAGGCTATACTTGTGGAGGACGGAGAGGCAGAGCTGCACTGCCATTTTTGTAATACTAATTACTGCTTTGGTGCAGAAGAAATTACAGAAATGATAGCAAACAAAGATTAATGTTAAGAGCAAAGAGAGCGTAGCAGTGGTTGTTGCGCTCTTTTCTTATAGTATAGTAAACGCAAAAAAGCAGTACTGAGTAATTCTAGTACTGCTGAGATTAATATGATAAATGTTATTATTTTATATGTTCACTTCATTCGTATATCAATGTCAAAGTATTTTTCGGTGAATTCGGTAGCTTTTCTGATATCTTCGATAGTAAATAATTTGTTCGCTGGTGCAACTACCCACTTTTCTTCTATGTCATCATACCTGTGAATAACTGCGATGACAATGCCAGAAAAAGTAGCTAACGGAATATCTATACCCAGAATATATGCATCTTGCTCGTAACCATCGCTTGCAAAAATACCCTCGACATACCCATAATTTATGGGGTATATCATATCGTGATATCTTGGGTGCGTTGAGCCGAGTGGCCTATCAATAGTAACTGTTACTTTATGTCCAATCATAGTCAACCTCCAATCATTATACTGACAAACACTGCCAATTCATATACCATTATACCAAAAAACATACTATATTTTCAATATATACATCGGATTTTTTGCAAATTTGTGGAGCATATGGTATTCTGAAAAGCAAATATTTCTGTAAAAATTTAGATAATTTTTATAGTTTTGCGTATGTATATTACTGTAAATTACTAAGATTTTATAGTAAAAATGGTGCTAAGCAGATAAAACTTGCTTTTATTATCAAAAAGTGGTAGAATAGATAAGATAATTTGCTAAATATTTTTTTACTTAATATATAGGAGGGCTAATCAATGGTGTCGGTGAAAGAAATAGAAGACGCATCAGCAAGGCTGAAAAATGTTGTCCACTCTATACCACTTAGTAGCTCAAAAACATTTTCTGCAATGTCCGGTGCAGAAGTATATCTTAAATATGAGAACCAACAAAAAACTGGTTCTTTTAAAGTACGTGGTGCGTACAATAAAATGATGAAAATGCATGAGCAATCCCCACTGGACGCAGTTGTGGCATCTAGTGCTGGCAATCACGCACAGGGTGTAGCTTTTGCGGCTAATAAAATCGGCATAAAAGCGACAATTGTTATGCCACGTTCTACACCTATCGCAAAGGTTTCTGCGACTAGTAGCTATGGCGCACATGTTGTGCTACATGGTTCTTGCTATGATGATGCATATGCCAAAGCTTGCGAAATATGTGAGAATGATGGTGCTACTTTTATACACCCATTTGATGATGAAGATGTCATTGCAGGTCAGGGAACTATAGCAATGGAAATATTACGTGACCTGCCATCTGTGGATATGATATTTGTGCCTGCTGGTGGCGGTGGTCTTGTTTCTGGCATTGCTGCGTATATCAAGCAGATTAACCCCAGAATAGAGATTATTGGCGTACAAGCAGCTGGAGCACCTGCTATTGTAAATTCATTTAAGCAAGATGAGATAGTGCCTAGCGAAACTGTGCACACAATTGCAGATGGTATAGCTGTTAAGTATCCAGGTACTGTAACAATGGAGCATATAAATCAGTATGTCGACAAAATGGTTACTGTTACCGATGCAGAAATTGCTGCTACTATTTTATACTTGTTAGAGCGCACAAAACAAGTGGTGGAGCCAGCTGGCGCTACTTCTTTGGCTGCTGTGCTGAATGATAAAGTAAACATAAAAGGCAAGCGCGTGGTATGTGTGCTATCCGGTGGTAATATCGATGTTAGCTTTATCCACAAAGTTGTTGAAAAAGGCTTGGTAACACGTGGCAGACAGATGAAATTCTCTACTATCTTGCCAGACCTACCAGGTGCGCTAGAGCGTTTTGCAGCTATATTGTCAAACGACAGCGCAAATATAATACGTTTTCAGCACGATAGGCTTCATGCAGATTTGGACTTTGACCAAGCTGTTATTGGTGTTGTTGTAGAAGTTGGTGGAAAAGAGCATGGTGACCATCTACTAGAACATCTAAAGGCGGAAGGTTATGTGATTATGTCAGAGGAAATTAAACTGTGATTATAGTCGGACTTTTTCAATTTGTGCTATAAATTTTCTTTATACTGCTTTATTTTTATAGAAATATGGTATACTATTATTAGATACGATATGGAATATTGATTATATTTAGTATAAGGCTGTTATTTAGCGCAATAATATATTAATATTTACGTTGCATAGGTTATTCATATACCTATTAACTAACATATATCAAGGAGAGAGACTTTTGGAAAAATATATTGTAACAGGTGTGGAAGAGCTAAGCGGAGCAGTGTCCATTGGAGGCGCAAAAAATGCTGCTGTAGCTATTATTCCTGCCGCTATACTAGCAAAAGGTAAAACAATAATCGATAATATACCATCAGTAAGTGATGTTGCATGCCTCTTTAAAATGCTTGAGAATTTGGGTGCAGAAGTACGCCTTATTGGGAAAAAGACAGTGGAAATAGACACCACTAATATAACTGAGCCAGTCGTGCCATATGAGCTTGCTAAAATGATGCGTGCAAGCTATTATTTCCTAGGTGCGCTACTGGGTAGATGCAACACAGCCAGCGTTTCTATGCCAGGTGGCTGTAATTTTGGTGTGCGACCAATAGACCGCCACATAAAGGGACTAGAGCAACTAGGTGCTGTTGTAGATATAGAAAATGGTATGATAAATGCAAATGCTAGCGAGTTACGTGGTGCACATATATTCTTTGATGGTGTATCCGTAGGTGCAACAGTAAATGTAATGCTTGCTGCTGTTCGTGCTAAGGGTCTAACCATTATGGAGAATGTTGCAAAAGAGCCACATATAGTAGACCTTGCAAACTTTCTTAACTCCATGGGTGCAGATATACGTGGCGCTGGTACCGACGTCATACGTATTCACGGTGTTGATATAATGCATAGCACGAACTATACAATTATTCCAGACCAAATAGAAGCTGGTACTTACATGGCGATGGTTGCAGGCGTTGGTGGCGATGTTCTGATACAGAATGTTATACCAAAGCACCTAGAGCCTATAACTGCCAAGCTACGTATGGCAGGTGCAGAGGTTGTGGAAGAAGATGATAGCGTACGCGTTATTCGTCGTGAGCCACTAAAGAGTGTGAACATAAAAACAATGCCACACCCTGGTTTCCCAACTGATATGCAGCCACAGATAGCGGCTATGCTACTATGTGCTACTGGCACAAGTATTATTACAGAAGATGTATGGGACAACCGCTTTAAGTACGTAGACGAGCTTAACAGGCTGGGTGCAAACATAGTGGTAGAGGGCAAGGTTGCCGTGATATCTGGCACGCATGAGCTAACAGGTGCACCTGTTCAGGCGACTGACCTGCGTGGTGGTGCAGCAGTGATAATTGCAGGTCTTATGGCTACTGGTTCTACAGAAATAGAAGAAATTATACACATAGAGCGTGGTTATGAGGACTTGGTTGAAAAATTACAGGGCATAGGTGCAAAGATTAAGAAAGTAACTGTGCCAGACCCACCACATAGTTGTGCTCACAATGCTTAAATTGATATAAATATACACCGACTTCCGAGGTTAGATGGACAATATCTATCTCTTGGTAGTCGGTATTTTTTTTCGGATTTTTACAATGCTCAGCATTTGAGCACAAAAAAAGCGAGCAGCTGTAATAAAAACTGCTCGCTATAGTCTTATAAAGTTTTTGCAAAGTCTTTTAAGTACTGCCTAAAATCTTCGCCTATCTCTGCGTGATTAAGTGCAACCTCTACACTTGCTTGCATTACGCCTAGCTTGTTACCCATGTCATATCGCTTGCCTGTGAAGTCCACACCCGTCATACCCTCGGTAGTTGCCAGCACACGCATAGCATCTGTCAGCTGTATTTCGCCACCAACACCGGGCTTTGTATTCTCCAGTATATCAAAAATCTCAGGAGGTAGGACACAGCGACCAAGGATAGAATAACAAGATAATATTTCTTCTTTTTTTGGTTTTTCTATCATGTCTGTAACAGAAAAAGTCATGTCATCTATTTTATCAACTTTCAGTGAGCAATAGCGCAAAACATCGGCCTCGCTAACTTCTTTTATACCCACAACTGCTTTTTCATATTTTTCATATGCCTCACACAGCTCTTTTGTGGTTTCTTTACCCTCTGGAGATACTATAACATCGTCACCATACAGCACAGCAAATGGCTCATCACCCACAAATGCTTTTGCACATAGTATAGCATGTCCAAGCCCCAGTGGCTCTTGCTGGCGGACATAATGTATATTAGCAAACTCTGCTATTCTTACCATCTCATCATATACAGCCTGCTTGCCAGATGCGAGCAGCTTGCTCTCAAGCTCCGGGGTACGGTCGAAGTAATCTTCTACATTTGTTTTGCCACGACTAGTGATAATAAGTATATCGGTAATACCGGATTTTACAGCTTCCTCCACGATATAGTGAATAGCGGGTCTATCAACTATCGGTAGCATCTCTTTTGGCATGGACTTTGTAGCAGGCAAAACTCGTGTACCAAGACCTGCTGCTGGTATCACAGCTTTAGTTATCTTCTTCATAAAAATCTCCTGTTATCAAATATTACGGTATCTGTAAAAATAGAGTGCAGATTATCGTGTACACAAAGTATGCAAACATCATACTGCCTATTAATATAATGATGCTGATAGGGTTGACACTGCCCATTCTGCCTAGGTCCTGTGCAAACTCGCGTGTGCCAGGAGTATATCTGCTTGTAGTTTTATATCGACCTACACGGGAAATAACTTTTTTGAAATAAATTCTATTAAAAAACAGAGCAAAATAAATGCGAATAGCAGAGTTTACAAAGTTTGAAATCCATGTCATTATCATTATACCCTGATAACCAACACCAGAGTCCACAGAAGCTATAGCGTTGGAGAAACTATTCAGTGCCTCCATCATCTCCGTGGGGGAGCTAGAGTAAATCATGGGCAAGGATACACCAGAAGCAAGCATTTCGTTTATCATTACCACAGAAAACATAGGTATTGGTAGGTACACTAACAAGCTTATAGCTAGGGCTATTAGGCCTTCTTTGTACATTTTCCTGTAAAAACAGTAAAAATAGCTAAAAAGCAGAGCGCACCAGTTAACACTGAGTAGCTTTCCACGTGTAAAATCTACAAACCTAAGTGCAAAAGAAATGCTGTTAGAGCCAACATACATACATGCCTCACCAAGTGTTACGCCATTATCAAGCACTACGTTCATATCTAGCCTAGACTGTATATATGAATAAAAGCTATCGGGGTGGGGCTGGTTGGTAGGCTGATTTGGGGGTGGTTGGTGTGCAGAAACATGGTTTGGGTCTGAATAGTATTTGTTCTGAGAAAAACTGCCAGTTTCTATACCAAGCTGTGTGCCACATGCAGAACAAATAGTAGCACCCTTTTCTGACTGAGAACCACAGTTACTACAGCGTAGTTGCCTGCGTTCATCCATATCTATTTTGGCAGATTGCCACTGTTTACCCTCATAATGATACTGCTCATTACCACAACCATTATTACTCTTGTAGCAATCACGGTGATGTGGTGAACCACAAATATGGCAAACAACAATATCATCATCATCTGCAAAATCATTTTGACAAACAGGGCATACATTGCCTGTGTAGCGTGACATAAATCCACTCCTTAAATCTTATATTACCATTGATTATATTATAAATGGCATTTTTTTGCAATGAATATATTGTTAAATATATTGTTTTATTATAAGTATTCTGTAGTCAGCTATTGCATTTGTACCATAATAGCTGTTATAATGTATCTTGTAAAAATATGCAAGGTTTTAAGCCTTAATAAGAATGGAGCATAAATAATGATACAATTTGAAGAATTAAAAGCTCAGCTTGCACAGATAGAGCCACTTATTGGCGAGTTGCGTGCGGCGCTTAATATCGACGGCCTGACAAGAGAGGCGGAGGAACTAGAGCTACGCACTACAGAGCCAGGTTTCTGGGACGATAGCGATGTTTCCAGAGTAGTTTTGCAAAAACAGGGTTCTGTGCGCAATAAGCTAGAGTCTTTTGCAAAAATGACATCACTATATGAGGACACAGAAACACTAATAGAGCTAGCGTTAGAGGCTGATGATGAGAGTGTGTATGAAGAAGCACTAAGAGACTATGAAACACTAAAAGAGCTAGTGGACAGCACAAAACTATCTACACTACTAACAGGCGAGTATGATAGCCGTAACGCTATACTGACATTCCATGCTGGTGCTGGTGGCACAGAGGCACAGGACTGGGTGCAGATGCTATACCGTATGTACACACAGTGGATAACAAAAAAAGGTCTGTCCTACAAAATACTGGATTTCCTAGACGGTGAAGAAGCAGGTATAAAAAGTGCCTCTATACTGGTAGAGGGTGAGAACACATATGGGTTTTTGAAGTCCGAGGGTGGTGTGCACAGGCTAGTTAGGGTATCACCATTTGATAGCTCTGGTAGGCGACACACTTCTTTTGCATCGCTGGAGGTAATGCCGGAGATTACTGCTGATATGAACATAGATATCAGGGAAGAAGATATAGAAATGGCAGTGTATAGAGCTAGTGGTGCAGGTGGACAGAAAGTCAACAAGACATCATCTGCTGTAAGGCTTACTCACTTACCAACTGGTATTGTAGTTTCCTGCCAGATAGAGCGAAGCCAGCACCAAAACCGTGAGGTTGCTATGAATATGCTACGCTCCAAGCTTATAGAGATAAAAGAGCGTGAGCACCTAGACAAGATAGAGGACATCAAGGGCGACCAAAAAGATATTGCGTGGGGTAGCCAAATTCGTTCATATGTGTTCATGCCATACACCATGGTAAAAGACCACCGCACAGGCTGTGAAACAGGTAATATAGATGCAGTAATGAATGGAGATATCGATAAATTTATCACTGAGTATCTCACTATGAATGCTCAATAATTTTTAAGAGAATTTATTAAGAGGTGATTACTATGGATAATCAGATACAGCCACCACAGGGCAATCAGCCACCACAGGGCAATCAGCCACCACAGGGCTATCAACCACCGCAAGGCAATCAGCCACCACAGGGCAATCAGCCACCACAAGGCTATCA
>CAYJFF010000013.1:8417-43618 GCA_964369345.1 uncultured Oscillospiraceae bacterium | reverse complement strand
TTCACCACTTGGGTATTTCTCCAAAAAGTATTTAATTTTTATAAAACATAGCTCTATGTCAGCTATGAAATATTTTAGTTGGCGGAGAGGGTGGGATTCGAACCCACGGTTCTTGCGAATCACTAGTTTTCAAGACTAGCTCCTTAAACCACTCGGACACCTCTCCGTAACGGCATAACCGCTTTCCAAGTGCTTACATATAATATCACACTACTGATAATTAGTCAATACTTTTTTTGAAATTTTTTCAATTTTATTTTCAATTTATAGGTAAACAAATATTTTCAACCAAAAGTACCACTATATATGATATACAATAACGTACCCTCCCACTATTCATAGCATTATTCACTAAATCATCTCGAAAATGATATCTTAGTTGACAATATCGATATTCGATGTTATACTATATATGTCAGTATCGATATTCGACATTATAAAGGAGGTTCTATATGCCCAGAGAAAAATACCAAACATTAACCGAGCAAATGTTTTATATATTGCTGTGCCTGAAAGAAGAACGCTGTGGCGTTGATATAATGAAAATCGTGTCAGAGCTTACAGACAACCGCGTGCTCATAGGGCCTGGTACATTGTATAGCTTGCTGGATAATTTTGTTAAAGAGTATATGATAAAAGAAACAAAAATCGAAAACAGGAGGAAGAGCTATATCATCACCCATGTAGGCGAGCAAATGCTAGAAAAAGAGTATCTGCGCTTATCCACCCTTAAAAACGACTATGAAAAACTATGCGAAAGGAGCAACTTACCATGAAAAATACAGTAAAAAGATTTATGTCTATATCAATCGACCACTATAGGGATATAGAGTATCAGCTAGAGAAACTGGCAAGTAAGGGGCTGTTTTTGGTTAAAATTGGTTCGTTCTTCTGGGAATTCAGAAAAGGTGAGCCAAAATCCATAAAATACACTGTGACATATTTCTCCGAAGGCTCTATATTTAACCCTAGTATGACGGACAATCAGTGCGAATTTATAGATTATGCGGAGCAGTCCGACTGGCATTTTGTAACAGAGTTTAACCAGTTGCAAATCTTTTGTAGTGACTCTGAGCACCCTACACCTTTTGAGACAGATGAGCATGAGAAGTTTGCCAATATCAAAAAATGTATGAAAAAAAGCTTTCTACCATCATTTATTATGCTACTTGCTATTTTTTCCTTTAATATGGTTATGCAGTTTAATTCTATTATGAATAACCCCGTTTATAACTTTCTTAACCCTGAGTCAATATTACCATTTATAAGTATAGTTCTAGTTAATATTTATTATGCTTATATGATAATATCCTATCTACTGTGGTGTTATCGTACAAAAAAATCACTGGCATCTGGTGGTACTTGTGTGGAGCGCAACGGTAAGCTTAACCGCTATTTGAATATATCTCTTTTCAGCTTGGTGTCAACACTGTTCGCCTTATTTTTCCTACTAAGTATACAAGATAGCAATATATTTATCATAGTTTTAAGCGCCTTACAAGTACCTCTTCTTCTAGTAGTCTATCATAAAAGTATCTCAGCCTTTAAAAAGGCAAAAATGACAGCAACCTCCAACAAAGTTATTTCTTTTATTATTCTTTTGGTGGTCAGTTTCTCATACATTGGATTTATTATGTTTGTTGTTGTTTCTATCATGCCTACCGAGGACACCAAAGATGCATACCGTACTATAGTCTGGGTGAATGACCACGGTGATGAGCGTGAATACCCAATATACAATGATGAAATACCACTCACCGTACAGGACTTGTATGGAGAGATAGACTATGACGACTATTCTTATTCAGCAGAATATGAAGATAGCTTTTTGCTTAGCAGACATATATTCGAGCAGTCCCCTCCCCCATTCATCTATGATACAGATATCCCAGACATATACTACAGAGTGTTTGTTCCACAATACGATTTTGTATATGATATTCTTGCCGAGCATATGTTAAGCAATTTATATAGCACAACAGCACATAGCATAGACCCACTTCCTTTTGGTGCAAATACTGTATATGAGCTACGCCATATTAGCAGTGAGCTACCAACTGGTGCATATCTGCTATATTATGATGACAAAATAATCTCCATAGGTTTATACGAGGATATTACAGATGAACACATGGCAGTTATAAAAGAAAAACTTGCAGATTACTAGATATTATATTGTAGTGCTATACATTTTGCTGTATAATGGTCATAGAATAATATCAATATTGAGAGGAAAACATATATATGATACAAGTAAATATACTATCGGATAAAATTTATTCTATGGCTATGCAAGATAACTTGCCGAGCAAATTCCCTCAGCTAAGTTTTGTAAATGGTGAAGAAAATATAGACCACTGTGAAATACTCTGTGGCTCCTGTAGTGTCGATAAAATCAATACCCTATCATCACTAAAATTCCAACAGCTACCCTCCTCTGGTGTTGACCATATTATTAGGAGCTACCCACAGCACATCAAATATGCCTCTGCCAGTGGTGCTTATAATGCGTCTATATCCGAGCATATGCTTGCTATGCATCTAAGCCTATATAGGCATCTGCCCATGCACAGGGATTTTCAAAACGAATGTATATGGCAGTCATGGGGTACTATCCCCCCTGTTAGACTAATCAAAGGCTCCGTGGTGCTAGTAGTAGGCATGGGTGGAATAGGTGGTGCATACGCTAATTTAGCAAAATCTATGGGTGCATATGTTATCGGCGTTAGGCGTAGCGACCTAAGAAAGCCAGACTATGCAGATGAGCTACATCTAGCAACCGACCTAAAGCTACTATTGCCACGTGCAGACGTTGTTGCTATTGCTACCCCACTCACAGCAGGCACACAGCAACTAATCGACAAGACAGCTATAGACACTATGAAAGATGGCGCTATAATACTGAACATCGGCAGAGGTTCTATAATAGACACTGAGGCTATGTGTGATGCACTCGAGAGTGGTAAGCTTGCTGGTGTGGGGCTAGATGTAACAGACCCCGAGCCACTGCCACCCGAGCACAGATTGTGGAAAATAAAAAATGCACTTATCACACCTCACTGCTCTGGCGGACATGGTGACAATGGTATAACCGAAGGAATTTATAGCATTTTTAAAGAGAATTTACAGAGATATACCGAAAATGTTCAGCTACTCAACGAAGTTGACTTCGGCACACATTATAGAAAGTTATAGAAAGTGCAACATTTCAATTATTTTTGATTTGACACTTGACATTTTCTTGGCAATGGTGTATTATAATTACAGTTCAAATATATTTGATTTGATAATTCACAGAAAGGATTTACAACAAAATTATGGAAGACGTTGCTAAAATTGCTAAAATATTTAAGGCCCTTTGTGACGAAAACAGGGTGTCCATACTAAAACTCCTACAAGATGGTGAGCGCTGTGCTTGTAATATAGCAGATGAGCTGGCACTTTCACAGTCCAAACTTTCTTATCATATGAAAATCCTCTGTGAGAGTGGGATTGTTGAGTGTTGGTATGTTAGCAAATGGACACATTACAGAATATCCCCAACAGGTAGCGAAGCTGCTATTGCTATACTACGCGAGATTACTACAACTACAGCAGGTGCGGACGATAACTGTGCCTGTACACAAAAAGCCATCTAATAGGTGGCTTTTTACTGGGATAAAACATCAATTTATTTTGATATGACTAAAGGGGTATTCTATATATGACAAAAACAAAAGTCGCAAAAGTTCTAGTACCTGTAGTAATGGTGGTGGTTATCGTCGGCATATGGCTTTCCCAAAATAATGAGCAAAGTATCGAGACAGCGCAAACCGACGACCATGAGTTCCCGCTAAATGTAAGTAGTGTGGACCTAGAAACCCTATCACAACACGAGCTACCTATAATAATAGACTTTGGCGCTGATGAATGCATCCCCTGTAAAGAGATGGCACCTGTTCTTGTATCACTAAATGAAGAAATGCAAGGCAAAGCAATAGTACAGTTTGTAGATGTATGGAAAAACCCAACTGGTGCAACAGGTTTCCCTGTACAGGTAATACCCACTCAGGTTATTGTAAATGCAGATGGCACACCATATTACCCCAGTGATGCAGTCGCAGCCGATATCTCCTTTACGCTCTATTCGGATAGTAATACTGATGAACATGTTTTTACAGTGCATCAAGGTGGCTTGACCGAAGACCAAATGCGACTAATACTCGCTGACATGGGTGTGCAGTAATGGATAATATACTACAAAATCTATCTACGCTGATAGCAGAGAGTACTTGGGTTGCACCAATACTCGCCCTACTAGCTGGTGTTCTAACTTCGTTTACACCTTGCGCGCTCTCCAGTGTTCCACTAATTGTGGGGTATGTGGGTGGTACAGGTGAACGCACTACAAAAAAGGCACTCATACTCTCGCTTATATTCGCCCTAGGCTCGGCTATCACTTTTACCATATTAGGGGTAATAGCAACAATAGCTGGCAGTCTAATAGGCACACAGGCTACTTGGTGGTATATCGCACTTGGTGTCCTCATGATGCTCATGGCTCTGCAAACTTGGGGTCTGTATGAGATTATACCATCTAGCTACCTTATATCTAAGAGCAAGAAAAAGGGGTACATTGGTGCACTAATCGCTGGCATACTGGGCGGTATTTTTTCTTCGCCCTGCTCTACACCGGTACTCATAGTACTACTAGCTGTGGTTTCTAGCAGTGGCAATCTTTTGTGGGGCATATTACTGCTACTATTATATTCAGTTGGGCATGGTATCCTTGCTGTAATCTGTGGTACATCTATCGGCTTTGTGCAGAAGTTATCACACAGCCAAAAGTACAATAAAATCAGCCAAGTGCTAAAAATCGCAATGGGGCTTGCTATGACATTAATAGGAATTTATATGTTCTATCTAGCTTTTTAATAAACATACATTACAACAGAAATTTGGAGGACACAGACAATGAAAAAACAAAACACGAGTGGTATCGGTTTTTTTGAGCGATACTTGACATTATGGGTAATTATCTGTATGGTAGTAGGTGTACTAATAGGTAAGTTCCTACCAGCAGTGCCCGAGTTCTTAGGCAATTTTGAATACGCCAATGTTTCCATACCCATAGCTATACTAATATGGCTTATGATTTACCCCATGATGATGAAAGTAGATTTCCAGAGTATCAAGAACGTGGGTAAAAATCCCAAAGGCTTGTTTGTCACATGGATTACAAACTGGCTAATAAAACCATTCTCTATGTTCGGTATTGCATGGCTGTTCTTCTTTGTAATTTTCAAGGGATTTATAACACCTGAGCTTGCTACTGATTACCTTGCTGGTGCTGTACTACTTGGTGCTGCCCCCTGTACAGCTATGGTATTTGTTTGGAGCCACCTAACAAAGGGTAACCCAGCATATACGGTAGTGCAAGTAGCTACAAACGACCTTATCATTTTGATAGCATTTACCCCTATAGTAGCGTTCTTGCTTGGTGTTAGTGGTGTAACAGTGCCATGGGATACCTTGATATTGTCCGTTGTTCTGTTTGTTGTTATACCTCTACTCGGCGGCATAATAACAAGAACAGTGATGACAAAGCGCAAAGGTGTGGAGTATTTCGAGAAACAGTTTATACCAAAATTCAGCAATGTAACTATCATAGGACTGCTACTGACACTTACACTTATCTTCTCTTTCCAGGGAAATGTTATTCTGGAAAACCCAGTGCACATAGTGCTAATAGCAGTGCCACTAATTATACAAACTTTCCTAATTTTCTTCATCGCATATATTGCATCGAAGATACTTAAACTACCACACAACATAGCTGCACCAGCTGGTATGA
This sequence comes from uncultured Oscillospiraceae bacterium, assembly GCA_964369345.1. Lineage (GTDB taxonomy): Bacteria > Bacillota > Clostridia > Oscillospirales > Ruminococcaceae > Angelakisella. Next base: position 37,785 of record CAYJFF010000013.1, on the reverse strand, counting down.
TAGGTGCATCTAACTTTTTTGAGCTTTCTGTAGCCGTTGCTATTGCACTTTTTGGCACTGATAGCCCCGTAGCACTTGCAACTATAGTTGGTGTGCTTGTAGAAGTTCCCGTAATGCTAATTTTAGTAAAAATTGCAAATAAAACAAACCACTGGTTCGTCAAAGAAAAGGAGATTTAATATTATGAGTAAAGGTTGGTACCCAGTAATAGACCACGATAAATGTATAGGTTGCATGGTATGTAACGATATGTGTATGCATGGTGTTTACAAACCAAACGAAGAAACAAACCAGCCCAAGGTAGTATATGGCAACGGCTGTGTACATGGTTGCCATGGCTGTGAAAAAAAATGTCCTGTAGATGCTATACATTACTTTGGTGATGATGGCACACAGGATATCGACTATGATTTTGATAGCTATAAGCCAGAAATCGTCTGTCAGGGCAAACCAAAGGTAGCGTTTGTTTGTAACCACAACTCTTGCAGGAGCCAAATGGCAGAGGCTCTTGGAAAAATGCTTGCAAGCGATGTGTTCGACAGCTACTCTGCTGGTACAGAGATAAAAAGCCAAATCAACCAAGACGCAGTAAGGCTTATAAAAGATATCTACAGCATTGATATGGAAGAAACACAGTTCAACAAAACTGTAAATGATATCCCAGACCCAGATGTTGTTATATTTATGGGCTGTAATGTTAGCTGTCCCAATGTACCATCACAGTATGCAGAGAACTGGGGACTTGATGACCCAAGTGGTAAGAATGATGCAGAATTCAAGCTTATCATAGACGAAATACACAGCAAAGTACTAAGGCTAAAAGAAAAGCTAAGCTAAAATAAACCGCAAAAACACCTTGCACAATGCAAGGTGTTTTTTTATGCTATTTATACCATTGTGCTACTAGCCCAACATACTCATCATATATTCTTTAGATGCATCAAAATTCTCGGTATTGCCCACTATATGGCATACAAGCTGTTCTCCTGACATAAATTCAGAGAATGCCTCTATATTGGTTACATCTATACCAGATGCTGGCATCATCTCATCTGTTACGTTGCCTTCATCATCTGTTATCCCGTAGCTCACAAACAATGTCTCGTCTATCTGCTCAAGCTCCTCAGCTGTAAAAACTTCACTCAATGGCATAAAACCCTCCGATAGCCTTTGTGCATTTTCGTAGTCAGATATAATTATATCTACTTCCTTAGCACTTATTTGAGCACTCACTTTCATCATTCCAGCTGCACCCATCATCTCTGCTGATTTTGCATAGACATCGTCCGAGCTTGGCTCATAGTTTTCATCATCTACCACTTCCTCGTCCGATGGCGCTGTCATCATCTCTGGGAGCAGTAATACTGGTAGTGCCTCCTCCCCTACGGTGATAGTTGCTGCATACTCCTCTGCCTTTTCTGTGTCTATTATGGGTGAAATTGCAGTTATGCTTAACCCATGCTCTGGCTCCGAGCTACATCCCACAAACGCTAGACTGGATAATGTTATCGCTGATAATAATACTGCTATTCTTCTTGTTTTCATAGTAATTTCCTTCTTTCATTTTTTTATGTTATTGTTTAGTTATTAATCTGTGCTCTGTGTAAATATGTAGTGATGACAACTCTGTATTCTATATGAATGTTGCATCTCCCCTCCCTCAATAGCTTTTATATGTTTCGTTGACCGTTCGTTCAATGTATATATAATAACACTTGTTGAACGATTGGTCAATTAATAAAAACTGCTTATTTTGATAAGTTTTTATGAACAGGAAACTCAGTTTCTCTACTCAGTTTTGCTTGTTAATTTTATATACATACTTTCTTAAATGATTACACGATTTTAGCTGCAAGTCTTTACTCAGATTATGTATAGCATATAATAAATATTGTCCAGTGGACTAGAATACTTGCTCAGTGAGCTGGGGTAAAAGCCATAGAAACATCAAAAACAGCACCTGTCATGTTTGTCATAACAGGTGCTGTTTTATCTTATGCAGTTTTTCCATACTTGGTGGGAATAGCAATTTTATACTTGTGTTGCTTTGTTAGTCATTGTATTTATAGCTATCATTAAAACTATCAGCTTATTTTATTAGAACAAATCCAGCCCAGTTTTCCAGCCACGATAAAACTGGTTTGCTCTCTTTTCCTCTGCTATAGTGGTAGACTCTCCATGCCCAGGGTGAATTTTCACGTTATCTGGATAGCTATCTATTAGCGCAACTACTGATTTTTTGAGCATTTCTGGGTCACCAGTGGGGAAATCCCACCTACCAACACTCCCTGCGAATACAGTGTCGCCTGAGAAGATATCATCATCTAGCTTGTAGCACACAGACCCTGCAGTGTGTCCAGGTGTTAGTATAACTTCTATTTCTTTTTCACCAAGCTTTATTTTATCACCATCTTGTATAGGCACAAGCTTTATCGCACTCATATCATATGGCATTTCCATACCATAGTGCACAAAGCCGTTAATACGTACATCCGCTATTAATTCCAGCTCATTTTTGTGTAGATACACAGGCACATCAAAGACATCTAGTGCGCCTATATGGTCAAAGTGTCCATGTGTTAGTAGTATCCCCACTACCTCCAGCTTTTTGCTCTCCACATAGTCTATTAGCCTGTTTTTTTGTGAGCCTGGGTCAATAATAAAACATTTACCATCTTCCTCCAAAATATAGCCATTTACAGGAATTTCGCCCTGCAACAAAATTTTTTTCATTTTTGTAGCTCCTTATATTTTACTAAAAAATAGCACTACCATCTATGTAAAATGGTGGTGCTATTCCCTATCATCATTGTGCTAACTTATAGAATTAGTCATTATCCACTCTTTTGCTCCTGTCATCTTGTAGCAAGAAAATAGATATCATTTTGGTAGCATATAGCATACTATTTATTTCTTTCGGGCTCCACACACGGGTCTTTGTGCAGTCATCAAGTCCTACAAACAGCTTAACATAACCCTTTTCTTTTATCTGAATATGCAGAAAAGATTTTATCCCTTGGTTATACATAAGCTCATACGCACCATCAGCAACTAGGAGTTTTAGGTCATTGCTATAGAATATACCATTTTCATCAGAGCTATTAAAGAAATCCTCTAGCACCTCTGCTGTTAGCCCTTTTAGGTTATCAATCTCCGGCTCCACACTATCTTGGCACCACTCATATGTGTTGTCATAAGTAACACCACCGTCAAATGTTTCAAAGATATAGCACCTATCAGATTTTGTTCGTTTGCACACAAACTGCATAACTGCATTGATGGACGACCTCATCTCATTTGTTTCATACATCAGGTCAAACACCGTAGACACCATCTCGCTATCAAAGTATGTGTCTGCTATTCTGCTTGCATTATCCAGTATAGTCCTGTTTTTCATTGTGCCATCGACCAGCTCATCAGAATAAAAAGTAAATCTATCTTTACCACTTAATTTTGACTGATATAGAGCTTTATCCGCTGCTTTGTACAAATCCTCATAGTTTGTACCATCTTTTGGATACATAGAAATACCTATACTGCCAGAAACTTTATAGTCTTTATTCTCACCTGAGTAGTTGTTTTTAAAAGCCTTTGATATCGCCTTTGCTTTTGACTCTATTACGCGGAGGTCACGTGTGTTCTTCACAAAAACAATGAATTCATCGCCACCTATTCTGCCCACAACGTCAGAATCCCTAAAGCATGAGCGCAACTCAGTAGCTATGTCACTTAGCACTATATCGCCAAAATGGTGCCCCAGATTGTCATTTACAGCCTTGAAATTATCTATATCTACAATAAACATTGCATGCATACAGTCTTTGTTCTTTGAGACTATTTCTTTTATAAGAATTTCTGATGTTATTTTATTGTAGCAATTTGTTAGCAAGTCTGTCTGCGATAGTATCTCCAGTGATTTTTCGTTATGAATATCAGTTGCCTTGCCCACACAGAATATAGGGTTGCCATTTTTGTCGTTTACCATCCTGTATGCTATCCTGTAATAGTGCGCCATGCCATTTGGCAGTACAAACCTAATATCCATCGGCTCACAGAAGTTGTTGCGTATATTTTCTATTATTGTATTAAGGATATTAATATCATCTTTATATATTTTGCCATTTTCTATAAGATTTTCTGGGAACGGCTGGTTTTCATCAGACAACCCCAGTATATACGCTCCCCTACCTATAAACTTTATCAGCGATGCTTTTAAGTCAAGAATAAAAAAGCACTCTGCCGACAGCTCTGCAATAGAAGTAACAACCATCTTATCAGATATATAGTTGTCAAAGTATAGCATAGCATTATCATCTTCTGAGTTTTCAAACTCATTCTTACGCAAATCTCGTACCATCCATACCAGCACAGGTCTTCCATATTCGTCTATAACATCAATGCTTGTAAGTGTTACTTCGGTCTGTATCTGCTCTCCATTTAGCTTTTGGTGTAGCCAGTAAAACTTCATTTCACCTTCGCTATACACTTTTTCTATATTCTCTTTTGCGATATCCTCGGAGCGTCTTCCATCTGGCTGAAATTCTGGAAATAAAGCGTGTATTCCTCCATCAATCTCATCAGTGCTCTCCAGCCCAAAAAGCTCTAGAAAGGTTTTGTTGCATACCGCACTTTCTAGCTTGTTATCTATAAGCGAAAGGTTGATAGGCAATGAATCGAGGATAGAATATAGTTGCTTATAAAAATGATTTTCTATTTCTGTCTTATTATTCAACATTTTTCATCTCCATATCAATTTTTTTGAAAATATGTAGTAGTTTTATAACTCACCAGTAGTAAATTTTATAACCATATAATAAAATATAATCCAAACACCACTATACATCAGGTATTCTGCAACGGAAAATAATCAGTAGCTATTATACCATGTAAGCACACAAAAGTAAATATATATAGTTACAAAATGTTTAATAGTAGTATTTTATCACTTTGTACATAAAAATGTATGATATATACAAAATTAGAAACAAAATACAGGAAAAAAATTTATTTGAAAACCACTTGTTTTTTTTAAACAGATAGTGTATAATAAGCAAGTTACAAAATAGACGTTAAAGTTATTGTCCATTATCATGCAGATGTTTGGTCCTGTGCGACGTTGCGCTGTGAACCATGTCAGGCGGGGAACCGAGCAGCATTAAGCAGTATCAACGGGTGCCGCAGCCAACCGAGCATCTGTATGATAATGGGCAATAGTATTTTTAAATGGAGGTGTAGCGAAATGTATCAAGCATTATACCGCAAATATCGTCCAAAAAGCTTTGATGATGTTGTGGGGCAAGAGCATATCACTACCACCCTGCGCAACGAAGTTTCCATGGGCAGGCCTGCACACGCATATTTACTTATGGGTAGCCGTGGTACAGGTAAAACCACTTGTGCAAAGCTTATTGCAAAAGCTGTAAACTGCCTAACACCAAAAGATGGTGACCCATGTGGTGAATGTGAGTGCTGTCTGGGTGTTGATAGCGGTGCACTAGTCGATGTAACAGAGATTGACGCTGCTAGTAATAATGGCGTTGATAATATCCGTGATTTGCGTGAGGAAGCTAATTTTCTTCCTACTACAGCAAAGTATCGTGTTTATATAATCGATGAGGTTCATATGCTGAGTATCGGCGCTGTGAATGCTCTACTAAAAATAATGGAAGAACCCCCTGCTCATGTCATTTTTATTTTGGCAACGACGGAGGTTCACAAAGTCCCTGCAACTATACAGTCACGCTGTCAGCGTTTTGACTTTAAGCGAATAGACAGCACTGTAATAGCAAGGCGACTTGCACACATCACTAGCAATGAAGATTTCTCTGCGACGGACGATGCACTACTACTAATAGGCAGGCTAGCAGACGGCGGCATGCGTGATGCTATATCCATGCTGGACTTGTGCTCATCACACAGCAACCAGATAACTATCGACACCGTTGGGCAGGTGTGTGGGCTTATTGGCCAAGACTATTTGTTCGACCTTGCCGATGCTATAACTGATAGCGACTTTCGCAAGGCTATAGAAACTATAGATACACTTTCTTCTCTCTCCGTAGAGTACGACAGACTGTGTAGACAACTTCTTAACCACTACCGCAACCTACTTATGGCGGCAACTTCTGACAATGCGGATAAGCTAATTATCGCCCTGCCAGAGGTAATAGATAAATACAGGGTACAGGCAAAACGTAATACAGTATCTAGTATACTGCACACAATAAAAACCCTTCAAGACACCATTGGTGTTATGCTACGCTCCGATGCTCGTAGGACAGAGCTTGAGATTTGCGTAGCTAAGCTATGCAACACAAAACTTTCTGTTTCTACAGAGGCACTACTCGCAAGAATAGAGGAGCTAGAGGCAAAGATTAACGCACTGCAAGCAGGCGTGCTTTCCTCACCTGTGAGTGCAAAAGCTGCTATTATTAATGATTTACAGCAAAGAGTACCATCCCCTACCCTACCAAACAAAAAGCAAGAAGAACCACAGGGCCCAGTAGAGCCAATGGCAGACTGGCAAGATGTGCTAGCACGTCTGGGCAAGATAAACCCAGCGCTTAAAGGCGCTCTTGTAGACTCTGATGCTTTTGTTAGCACTAACCGTGTTTTGATAGACTGCGAGAACCCTGTTTTCCGCGAGATGATGCGCAGTAATGAATATACTAAGAACTCTCTGAAACAGGCTATAGTGGAGGTAACTGGTAAAAAATATGGCATAGGCCCATACGAGCGCCCAGTGCAAGCGATAGCCCAAACACCACAGAGTGATGAGCTAGACACACTACTTGCAAATGCATCTGAGATTGGCATAGATGTCGAGATTAAATAGTTTTTTACAGGGCATTGCCTTGTTTATATTATTCACAATTGAAAGGACTTTAAAAATATGAAAGCAAGACTACCACAAGGCATGGGCGGTGGCCCAGGCAATATGAACCAAATGATTAAACAAGCTCAAAAAATGCAAGAAGATATGGCAAAAGCACAAGACGAGCTAAATGAGAAAGAATATGTTGCAACCTCTGGTGGCGGTATGGTAACAGCTACTATAACAGGTGCAAAACAACTAAAATCCATCAAAATCAAACCTGAGGTTGTAGATGCTGATGAAATTGATATGCTTGAAGACCTAGTTATGGGTGCAGTTAATGAAGCTATCCGCAATGCTGAAGAAGACTCTAGCAAGGTAATGGGCGATATCACTGGCGACCTTAATATCCCAGGCCTATTCTAAATTATAATTATTTCTGCGGTTGGGCCATTTGTGTCTAGCCGCTATTTTATGGAAAGGTGTGTGTAACTATGGAAAGTGCATTACCACTGATAAAGCTAATCGAGCAGTTTTCTAAACTCCCAGGAGTAGGTAGGAAAAGTGCTCAGAGATATGCGTTTTTCATTTTGGATATGCCCGAAGAAAAAGCAAAACAGTTTGCACAAACTATAATAGAAGCTAAAGAAAAAATACATCGCTGTAGTGTGTGTGGCAACCTTACAGACACCGAAAACTGTGCTATTTGCAGCTCTGCTACCAGAGATATGAGCACTATATGTGTTGTAGAGGACCCTCGTGATGTTATCGCGTTCGAGCGTACAAAAGAATATAATGGTGTGTACCATGTTTTGCACGGACTTCTCTCCCCCATGGACGGTGTAGGCCCCGAACAGCTTACTATAAAAGAGTTGCTATCAAGAATAGGCTCTACCGAGGTAAGCGAAGTGATAATGGCTACTAACCCCACTGTAGAGGGTGAGGCAACAGCGATATATATTGCACGACTACTAAAACCTATGGGTATAAAAGTTAGCAGACTAGCCTATGGCATACCAGTAGGTGGCAACCTAGAATATGCAGACGAGGTTACTCTTTATAGAGCTTTGGAGGGTCGTAGCGAGCTTTAGGTCACCTAAATCTGCTATATACAAAATAATTTCAATATTTAGTTGACTTATTTATAAAAGATGATAGAATTAATATAAGTGTAAGTATAATGTAAGGATAAACATAAATCAGCGTTTTGTATTTGAGAGGATGATAAATTATCAGTAACCACAATTCAGCAGAAAAAAGTATAGACAGCAGATTTAATATATTAAGCTATGACCAGTATCTAGAGGACCTTAAAACTAAAAAGTTCACCAAAATGTGTATGACAGAAGTTATCAATGCAGACATGATGATAGCTATTTATGGTGAAGAAGATTACTATCGTACCAGTAGCGAAATACTGCATATGGGTAACGCTGCATATAAGATGATGGGTATTGATAATATTCTCCACATATATATTCACACCTACAAAACCTTTATGGCTGTTGCTAATGATGATATAAGTGATGAAGACTTTGCTAAAATGATGAAAACTAACCACGAACAGTACGAGCTATCTACAGCTCGCAAAACTGGTCTTGGTGGTGTTTCTCGTTTTGTGCTTGTGTTTGGTGACGATTTAATAAACCGTGCAAAAAGTGCCTACTATATGAACAGGCATTTACAGAATAATTTTATCATTGCAAGTAATGAAAAAGAACTGCTTAATGCAGAAACTGAAAATACTCTAAAGATTTTCGACTTGCTCAATTATGCAATCACTAACAACAAAATAGATGTTTTTTATCAAGGAATACACAGCAATACACTGGGTAAGATAAACAAATATGAGGCGCTAATGCGTGTCTATGACCAAAACGACAACATTGTACCACCTGGAGTATTTTTGGAAATTTCCAAGAAACTAAAACTCTACCTTACTCTCAGCAAAACAGTTGTAAACAAAGCCCTTACCGACTTTGCTGATAAAGACTGTGAGCTAACGCTTAACTTGTCTTTGTTTGATATACAGTCTGATGAATTTAGACTGTGGTTCTATGAGAGACTAAAACAACACCCAGATACCTCCAAAATTATTGTAGAGGTTGTAGAAACTGAGAATTATAATAACAACGATGCTATCACTGAGTTTTTGGCCGAGATAAGAAAAATTGGCTGTAAACTAGCTGTTGATGACTTCGGCTCCGGCTTTGCAACTTATGCTTCTATTATTTCTGTTAAGCCTGATATTATCAAGGTTGATGGAGAAATCATAAAAAATCTAACAAATAGCAACGAGAGTAATGTTATACTAGACTCTATTTGCTATATGGCAAAGCTTATCGGCTCTGACATAGTTGCCGAGTTTGTAGAGAATGAGGAAATCCAGTCTATAATATCTGAAAAAGGTATTGAGTTTTCACAGGGTTACTTATTTGCAAAGCCAACTCATTTTGATAACCTAACGATAAATTAAATGCTCTGTAGGATTATTTTTAGTGCCGTCCTATGATGAATGGCAAACCATATTATAACCAATCATAAAAATCCGCATTTGCGGATTTTTTGTGCGTTTGCAAACGTTGAACATTTACATAGAATGTGTTATTATTGTTATTAGATATATAAAAACACTTTGCACGTTGTTAGTATTAGGAGGAAAAATGCCACCAAAATCAAAATCTAAAACTGTATTTATCTGTAGAGATTGCGGATATGAGAGCGCAAAATGGCTGGGAAAATGCCCAGAATGTCAGAGTTGGAACACTCTGGAGGAAGAAACAAGGCTAGCTACACCTATAGCCAATAGCCTGCATGGTAGCCTGCCAAAAACAACTATCTCGGCAGAAACTGCTTTTCTTAACGAAGTAACAGCCGATGAATCTGTGCGCTACCCCACTGGCTCTACTGAGCTTGACCGTGTGCTCGGCGGTGGTATAGTCCCCGGCAGTGCCGTGCTTGTCTGTGGTGACCCTGGTATAGGTAAATCCACTATATTACTGCAAATGTGTGGCAATATAGAAAGAGCACACACTGTGCTGTATGTATGTGGTGAGGAAAGTATGCGCCAAGTAAAACTGCGCGCAAACAGGCTGGGTGTGGATGGTACTAATATATCTATGACAGCTGTCACAGATGCCGAAACACTGTACCACACTATAGAGAACACAAAACCAAGTGTAGTTATTGTGGACTCTGTACAGACAATATCTGTCGGCTCACTTTCTTCATCCTGTGGTAGCGTAACACAGGTGCGTGAGTCTGCACAGTTGCTCATGAATATCTGCAAAAGAATGGAAATACCACTGTTCCTTGTTGGCCATGTAAATAAAGATGGTGGCATAGCAGGTCCTAAAGTGCTCGAGCATATGGTGGACACCGTGCTGTATTTTGAGGGTGATAGAAACCTAAGCTACCGCATACTACGCTCTATAAAGAATCGTTTCGGCTCTACTAACGAGATTGGTGTTTTCGAGATGGACGAGCACGGGCTACACGAAGTAGAAAACCCATCTGAGATGCTACTAACAGGCAGACCTGTAGATGTTTCTGGAACTTGCATCACCTGTCTTATGGAGGGTAGCAGGCCGCTACTTGTGGAGGTGCAGGCTCTTGTTGCGAAAACAAGCTTCGGTACACCACGGCGTGTTTCTACAGGCTTTGACTACAACCGTACAGGACTGCTCATTGCCGTGCTAGAAAAGCGTGCTGGCTACTTCATGGGTAACCTAGATGTATTTATAAATGTAGCTGGTGGTATGAAAATTGATGAGCCAGCAGCAGACCTTGCCGTTGCCCTGTCACTGATATCCAACTTAGTGGATAAATCTATAAACTCCAAGCTAATAGCACTGGGTGAGATAGGACTTGCTGGTGAAGTACGCTCTGGCTCACACATTGTACAGCGTGTTGGTGAGGCATACAGGCTAGGCTTTAACACTTTCATCATACCAAAAAGTAACCTTAACCAAATAGATTTCAGCAAATATCCCGACGCTACTTTCCACGGTGTCCGTAATGTTTCTGAAGCACTTAAATTTACAGGCAAATAACCACAACAAGGAGAAGCCATGGAAGAATTATATAAATTTATACAGCCATTTGAGCAGTGCCTATGTGACAAGGCAGTGCTGAGTGCTGTTGCTAATAGTGATAGCGCTTATCGCAAGTGCAAGATAAACCTAATAAAGCTAAAGGGCGAAAATATGTATCAAGTGGAGCAGTATACAAAAACACAGGTGTTCCACGAAAATATCCCACCTGCGGATATTATTGCTTTTATACAGACACAGCTAACGGATAATTATAGGCAAATGGAGTGGATTGACGAGAAATATCGCCATAGTGTGCGTGTAACAAAAAAAGGCAAGGTATTGCATAGCAGAAAAGCTACCGAAACCAGCACGATAAGCGCGCGTGAGCATAACCGCAAAAAAGAATATCTGCTACCACAGGACGAGGCTATCCCCCCACTAATAGACCTAGGTGTTATAACAGCTGAGGGCAAAATAGTGAGCTCTATGTACGATAAATACAAGCAGATTAACCGTTTTTTGGAGATGATAGAAGATGTGGTGAAGCAGACAAAGCCGACCGAGCTTAATATTATCGACTTTGGCTGTGGCAAGAGCTATCTTACTTTCATTGTGTACCATTACCTTAATTTTGTAAGAAAAATACCCACTAGCATAGTTGGTATGGACCTAAAAGAGCAGGTTATAGACGACTGCAATGCTATAGCAAGGAAATATGGCTATGAAAAGCTGACTTTTATAAAAGGCGATATAGCAGACTACAAGCCTACTACAACTATAGATATGGTAATAACTCTGCACGCTTGTGACATTGCTACAGACCTTGCGCTATACCACGCAGTAAACCTAAATAGCAGAGCAATACTCTCTGTACCATGTTGCCAGCACGAGGTTAATGCACAGATACAAAAGAGTGATACTAGCACACTTTTCACACGATACGGCTTGGTAAAAGAGCGTTTTTCTGCGCTTGCTACAGATGCTATCCGTGGCAATATACTAGAGGCAATGGGCTACAACACACAGCTACTAGAGTTTGTAGACCTTGCACACTCACCCAAGAATATACTTATACGCGCTATAAAGGCTGGCAAACCAACTGCTGATAAAAAGATATTGCTAGAAGAAATCGAAGATTTTACAAAAGCATATGGTGTGTCCCCCACTCTGGCAAACCTACTCAAGGATAAACTATACTAAAGGAGCACATAATGTCTACTAAATACCAAATGGATATGCGTACTGGCTCACTTGCAAAGAAAATGTTACTATTCTCACTGCCACTTATTTTGACCAATACATTGCAGCTACTATACAACGCTGCCGATGTAATAGTAGTTGGGCAATTCGCAGGTAAAGAGGCATTGTCTGCTGTTGGCGCAACTGGTGCACTCATCAACTTATTGCTAAATTTATTTATTGGAATTTCTGTCGGCTCTAGCGTGGTTGTTTCACGTTATTTCGGCTCTTATGACTATGACGGTATGCAGGAAACCATACATACATCTATTACTATCGCTGGTATTTCTGGTGTTTTTGTGGGTATTCTGGGCTTTGTTATAGCACGCCCCACCCTACAGCTAATGAATACACCACCAGATGTAATAGATGGTGCTGTGCAGTATATGCAAATTTATTTTATAGGTATGCCTGTAAATCTACTGTACAATTTCGGCTCTGCTATTTTGCGTGCAGTGGGTGACACCAAGCGACCACTCTATTTTCTTACAATCTCCGGTGTGTTAAACGTAGTGCTAAACCTTTTCTTTGTTATAGTACTACAAATAGGCGTAGCTGGTGTAGCACTCGCTACAATTATCGCACAGGCACTCTCTGCATTTTTGGTAATACGCAGTTTAATAAGGAGCGACGGAGCGCTAAAGCTGGACCCCAAAAAGCTAAAAATGCACAAGGACAAGCTAATTATGATTGTAAAGATTGGCTTGCCTGCTGGCTTGCAAGGCTCAATGTTCTCTATTTCTAACACTATCATACAGTCTACGATAAATACTTTTGGCTCTGCTACCATAGCTGCTAGTGCCGCTTCTAGTAATATAGAGGGCTTTGTTTATATGGCTATGAACTCCGTACACCAAGCTACTATAACTTTCTCTAGCCAGAATTTTGGTGCGCAGCAATACAAACGTGTTCGCCGAGTGCTGTGGCATGGAATATCTCTGATATCGCTGATTTGTATAATATGGAGTAGCATCTTGTATATTTTTGCACATCCACTTATCTCGCTATACAACAGCGACCCCGAAGTTATAGCAATAGGTGTGTACAGGCTACAGTATTTCTGTAGGCTATACTTGCTCATGGGTTGGATGGATGTAGTTGTCGGACAGATGCGAGCTATTGGATACTCTACACTATCTATGATGATTGCTGTTGGGTGTATATGCCTATTCCGAGTATTCTGGGTTTATGCTGTTTTCCCACTCGAACCAACTTTCGATAATCTGCTACTCTCCTACCCTGTTTCTTGGATACTAAATGTCGGGATACAATTCGCGTGCTACTTCTTTGTTCTACGCAAAATCCCACGTAACAACGAGCCACTACCACAAAGCACATAAAAAAACAACGCCTTCTATCCACTGGTTTGCTCTAGTTGATAGGAGGCGTTTCTATGTTGGCACTGCGCTAGCGTTGACAGGTGCACAGGTGCACAGGTGTAGTATATAATATTTTTTTATAACAAAATATACGGGGGACTACTAATGATAGTTTTTGTATACGGAACTTTGATGTCAAACAACAGAAATCATGATAAATATATGCAGAATGCAAAGTTTATAAGCCAAGCAGTGCTGTGTGACTATGCCATGTATAACTTGGGCACATATCCTGGAATTAAGCCATTTATGGGTAAAAATGTGCATGGCGAGATATATGAAATTTCACACGAAACCCTAAATGAGCTTAACAAGCTAGAGGAAGAGGGCGAATTATATATAATTCAATATACAAACATAACTGTCGATGATAAAGTGTTTGAAAATGTTATTATATATGTGTACAACCTGCCTGTTACAGGGCTTGAGCCTATGAGCGAAGATAGCCAGCCATGGAATATATAGGTATTTATCACTGTGGCAGTCTAAGCGAAACCACTGTGCCATTTTTATCAGAAATTATATCAATACCATAGTCTTTCCCAAACCAATAAACTATTCTCTTTTGGATATTTAGCAAAGCTACTTTTTCAAGCCCCTGCTCGTCCAGTCTCTCACTTGATATATTTTCAAGCCTATTCTTAATATCACCTAGCTGCTCGCTGTCAATACCCACACCATTGTCCCTGACCTCTATTAATAGGTCTCCTTCGCTTATAAATGCTTTTATTTCCACTCTATAGTTTTCTTGGCCTAAGAAACCATGCACTATACTATTCTCTATTATCGGCTGTAATAACATTCTTGGTAAAAATACATCACAGCACTCATCTGCTATATCAAATGTGACTTCAAATTTCCCAGGAAACCTAATGCTCATAATATCAGTATATTTTTTTAGCACAAACATTTCCTCTGTCAGGTTAATTACCTGCTCACCATCATGTGCATATCTTATCAAAAAAGCAAGACTATCACATATTTTTGCGACTTCTTCCGTCCTGCCTATGTCACTAAATCGCTTTACTACATTAAGTGCATTAATAGTAAAGTGTGCATTGATTTGCTTTTTAAGAGAAGTTATAACTGCAATTTGTTTCTCTATCTCTGTTTTGTGTAGTTTCTCTCTATGCCTCTCTATACGTATATTCATAGAATTTATCTGCTCAATCATATCATCAAAATCTGCCTGACCAGTATAGTCCAGAGCCTTATTGCTGTTACTAATTTTCTCTGTATTTTCAATCAAGCTTATCATAGGTTTAAAATAATACTTTTTAATAAAAATATTAATCCAAATAAGTATAATCAAGAACGACACAACAGCGGCTAGCGAGTATGCAACCGCATTTGTAAGTGTATTAATGGCTGCTTGCCTGTTGTTTACTATTATCTCATACGGTGTTATACCTATCTTGGAGATGTTATACACCCCTAGATTAGAGCTTATTTCTTCCGTGCTTTTGTTGACGTACTCAGCAACGTTTGATGCTACCACTATGTCTTCTGCTAATATCAATATCTCTATATCGTAGCCATAGTCAAAGTTTAGGAAATAGTCAGTTAAGTCTTTTTCGCTCATCAAAAAAGTAAAATACCCTATCTGCTCACCATCATCATAAATATCTGTTATATATATCAGGTGGTTTTCATTTTCTATTAGCAAGTTGATATGTTGCACACCTTTCATTGGCTCTATCAGGTTATAAATGCGCATAGCAGATATATTTCCTAATTCGCCACGTAAACGAGAAAAATCCCCCTTGGCATCATATATTAATACATTTTTTATTATCTCATTATGAAAAAATATGCTATCAAGTTCTTCTTTCACGCTATCTACTTTGGCATGATACACTAAATGCTCATCTTCGTACAATAAATCTACTACATATTGGTTAGCCATAAGCGACATGGATATATTCTCTATATCTAAAAAAGTATCCTCTACTTCATTTATTATCTTACTGGATATTTTCTCTGTATTCTCCTGCGTTGCTTTTATAGTATCTTTATAAATCTCTAGCAAAATAATACATAGTGCAAACAACATCAAAAATGCACAAAAAATAAGGAAGCGATTTGTTTTTTGCTTGAAAGTCGGTTGATTTTTCTTCATAAACAATTCGCTCCTTTTTTATTATTTATTATGTAGTGCTACCATGCAAGTTTCTCCAAAACTCCATAATTTCATCGTTCTGTGCTATAATATCACTCTTGTTATTGTACCAAAAATTACCTTCTTCCAATGACACAGCAGACTGTGACACCAAGTCCGTCCTGACTGGCCAAGTGCCTTCCAGATAGTACGGGTCTTTTCCCACACCAGTGCCGTCGCTCTCTCCCATAACCCAGCGAATGAATAATTTGGCAGAGCTAACATTCCTTGCACCACCCACTATCCCTATACAGTTTGGCGAAAAAACACCATCACTTGGGTTTATGCCATAGGCTGCCTCTATATTATACCCCAGTTTCTGGTAGCGCACTTTTGATGATATCATAAAGGCAAGTGGAGGGTTTTCTTGGTTTGGCGCACCCACTATTTCTACAATCTCATTGCTGCTATTAGTGTATTTCATTCCGTTATTCACTAGCTTTTCTATAAATATTTCTGCAGCAGTGCTGCCATCGGGTACCACCAGTTCTTCCCCATATCTATCATAATAAGCATCTGCAATATCTTCGCTATGGTTAAGCATGCCATGCAAAAATGCTATAGAAGACTGAGAGCGTAGTGGGGTGTTCATATATATACTATCCCGCCACTTTTCTTCTGTAAGCTCCCACCAGTTATCTACAGGGCACTGGTCATATGTTTCATTATTATAGAATAGTTGCTGAAACTCACCAACAAATGGTAACAATCCATCTTCGTAATAATCAATAATGAATGGCTCTATGTCACTAGGAATATATGTATTCACAATATTTCTGGGTATAAATTCTTCTACATACACCCCTGTCTCATCCGTACTTACTATAATATCACATGCAAAATCATTATTTTCATAGCTATTTTCTATAAAATCAATTAAATCTGGCGCTCTATTGTCGTATATCTCCACCGTTAGCCCTGGGTACTCCTCCATAAAGCTATCTGCAACATCAAACATCCTTGTAGTTATACTATAGACTATTAATGTGTCTTCTTCTAGCGCTTTTGCATATAGCTCCTCTGCTGTTTCTTCTGCATACAAATTCGCATTCATTTTCCAATCAGCTAAGTATTTATCCTGTGGAGTTACACCGCTAACAGAACAAGATACCATAAGCCCCATTACTAATATCAATGTAACTGCCTTTTTCACTTTCATCATAGTATACACATCTTTCTAGTGATTATATCTGCTCAGTTTAGTACCTCTCTTAGCCAAAGACTTGCAATCCGAACACGCCTAACACATACAAATTATTGAGTAATACTATGTTATCCTTGGTCGCAATACACAAATGCCTTGTCTAACGCAAAATTTGTGGGTGTTAGGTTCATAGAATTTTTGATACAGCGAAAAGTTCTGTAACAAGAAAGCTTGCCGCAGTAATGCTTTCGCCTTACAAGA
The DNA here is from genome assembly GCA_964369345.1 of uncultured Oscillospiraceae bacterium. GTDB lineage: Bacteria > Bacillota > Clostridia > Oscillospirales > Ruminococcaceae > Angelakisella. The sequence continues at coordinate 20,756 of CAYJFF010000013.1, read as the reverse complement.
TAAGTTGACACAGTTACAGGGCTTTTAGGTAAATCAAAAACGGTTCGGATTATAAGACTTTGGCTAGCCTCTGTATCAGGGTATCAAGCTGGTATGCATCAAAGCTATCAAGATAAGCTTGCCAGTGCGCATCGTTATTCACATCAACGTCACCACGTATAAACGCTATCATTTGTTCTTTGGTATAGCTTGCAAGCAGTGCATATTCGCTCTCATATTCCTTTAGAAATTCATAAAAAACTGCAGCAGATAAACTTTCTTCTTTTATATATGGCTCGTATAACTTGTATGTACGTATTTGCGAAAACTCGCTCTGTCTTACCTGAAAACCCTTCCATGCTACGCTATCTGAGTAGTATGGGTTTGCTATATATGGACCTGCTACCTCCCTTATTTGGTTGGAGCGCATTTCTATATCTCTTGCATTTACCGTTATCACCGCGTCTGTTCCTCTAGCTGTTATGTCACCATCTAGCGAGTACTCCCAGTCCTGCCCCTCTACACCATAATGTGAGTATATATAACTATCATCGCTATACATAAGGTCCATCACACTAAAAACCTCTGCTTGTTTGGTTGAGTTTTGTGGTATTATAGCACCAATAGTCGGTGAAAAAGTCCCCTCTAGCGCATAGCCGTTCCTCTCACCATTATCTAGTGGGAACAAAATCATATAGTCTGACCATATGTCCGAGGAGTCTTCTATCAGAATATCGTACGTGTCATTAGTAGCAAACATACCTACTAGGTCCTCATTCGAGTTACAAATAGACTTAAACTGGTTGTTATTATACGTAAAATTTTCATCAACTATTAGCCCCCTGTCATATAGCGAGTTTAAGTAGATTAGCGCTTGTCGCCATTCGTCCGTCACGGGGGGAAAATAAACCTGTCCATCTTCAATATCAAAATAATAGATATGCGGAGATGAATATGTAAAAGAATTTATGATAAAATTGAACGGAAATGAGCTTTCTACCTCTGCAGTACCAATAATTGGTGCGCCATCTGGCTTATAGTCATGGAAAGCCACTAGCACTTCCTCAAACTCTTGCAAATTTGTAGGGATTTTGGTATTTGTCGCATCCAGCCATGTAGAATTTATCCACATTGCTTGTGTCGTTACTGAGTAATTACTATCGTCTACGGCTGGTAGGTAGTACGAGCTGCCATCTTCATACAATATCACCTCTAGCAAGTTGTATTTATCAAAAGAATTACATTTTTCCTTAAAAAAATATCCTCCAGCATCAATGAGGTCATCAAGTGGAGCTATACTCCCGCTCTCTATATACCCTGATAGATGCATAGTTGTTATGTCACTTTTATTAGAAAACAAAATAGCATCAACACTATTATTCTCAGACATAAACAGCATTCGCATATATTCCTCTGCCATACTATCAGCTATATATGTAAAGTTAATTTCCAGTCCGGACTGTTCTTCTAAAAAATCTATATAGTAATCACCCATAATAAACTCGTTGTCAGTATGTGTTACCACAATGTTTACCGTATTATCTGTGCTGTCTGTATTGATGTCACATGCACCTAACATAGATAAAATAATACAAAGCACAGTAAAAAAAGCTAGCTTTCTGATAAGCTCACCTCTTTTTCTCTGATATCCTTTAGGTATTTTGATGGTGATACTCCATAGTACTCTTTAAAAACTTTGCAAAAATAATAGTACTCACCATACCCACAATTAACTGCAATAGCCTTGAAAGAGAGTGTTGTTGAATACATTTGTTCATATGCTTTTTTCATACGGATATCTGTAATATACTTTGTAAGTGTAGTGTTGTATTTTTTTGCAAAGAGGTTGCAAATATAATTGGGATTAAGCCCGAACATCTTGCCCAGCCCCGTCAGAGTGATTTTTTTATTATAGTTTTGCTGTATATACTCTGTCATCATAATAAAAGCTGGCGACAAGTTTTTGTTGTCTACTATGCCATGCTTTTTTGTATTAAACAAATGACTATAGAGCCTCTCTAGCACTATTTGTATTTCTGGGTACTGGATAGGCTTGAGAATATAGTCAAAACCATTTATCCTGAAAAAATCTCTGGAGTTTTCAAAGCTGGGATAGGCAGATATCATGACAAACTCACAGTCCACACCACTCTCTTTCACAGCTTTAACAAACTCTATCCCATTAAGATTTGGCATTTTAAGGTCGCTAAAAACTACATCTGGCATTAGTGTTTTTATATCATTTACTGCCAGCACCGATGATGTATGTGAGCCGATAACCTCAAAGCCATTATCAAGCCATGGAATGCTATTTATTAGTTCTTCCAAGATAATAATATCGTCGTCTACTATATAAACAGAAAACATACATACTCCCTCCATGCTATTCACTTGCATACTACACCACTATTAACTTCTCTCATCATAGCAAAAATTTTATTTAATTTCAACATTTTACTACAGAAAAATGAGTATTTTACAACAAAATCTTAATATAGTCTATTTTTATAACGTCATAGTTGTATTAGTATTAATTTATGTGGTTATGTAGAAAATACATTTCGTACAATGTCCAAAACATAAAAAATGGTTATTTAAGGAGAAGAAATATGGTAAAACGATTATTAGCCTCAGTCATTACATTGGCAATGGTGCTAAACTCTGCGCCATTGGTGTATGCAACTGAAAACACGACACCATCCAACGCAGAAAAGCAGACCATATCCAGCACTCCCTCCAACGCACCCATTCCTGCAACACCTGCAAACTCTATGATGCGCAATGGCTCTTTGGTTATGGACTACACAACAACAGATAGCGTATTCACTAACTGGAGCGGTGCTATAAACTATGCTGGTAGTATCTACTATGTCATTTCAGGGACCAATGTTATAATCACAGGTGTAGATGTAGATAACCCCAGTGTTTCTGCACATCTCCCAGACACCATAAACAACATGCCCGTTGTGGGCATAGACTTGCAATTATCAAGTACCATATCTTTAAGCGAAGTATACCTACCTGACACTGTCACATCTGTAAACACTTCGCTAACCCAAGATGAGTACGGCAATGGTGACTATGGTTTTGGTTGTGATGTTTTTGTGACTGAAAACAGCCTACTAACCACAATAGGCGATAACTTTTTTAGAAATCAAATGTTACACCAAGTTGGTAATGATGATGAGCTTTATATTCCACCAAATGTATCAGACATAGGTGATTATGCTTTTGCAAGAAGTATATCAAGCACTATGAACCCAATAACTCTAAATATTCCAGCCTCGATTAGTAATATATCAGATACAGCGTTTGATTTTCTGGCAATAGACCATATTAATTTAGCGGCTGGCAACACAGCTTATGTAGTGCACAACAACGCACTATATAACGCTAGTAAAACTACACTAATGATAGTTGGGGAAGGCTCATATTCATCAGGATATACAACTTCATTTACTATCCCAAACACAGTAACAAATATACTACCAGCTACACTCTCAGATCTAGATCAGCTAGACGCCTATGCTGTAGAGAGCGGTAGTAATAGCTACTCTGTGGATAGCGAGGGCGTATTATTTAACAAAACAAAAACCGAACTAATAGCATATCCACACAGCAGGCAGGACAGCTACCAAATACCTGATGGTGTTGTAACAATAGCTGACTACGCTTTTGCATACTCTGATATCACAGAGCTAAAAGCGACTGATAGAAAAGCATTCCCCACCTCGCTAACCACTATTGGTGACTACGCTTTTTATCGTGCATATAAATTAGTTGGTGACTTAACCATAGCAGGTAACGTAGAAACTATAGGTGACTATGCCTTTAATTCCTCGAACCTTGAAAACGTGGTGCTAGAGGACGGAGTAAAAACTATAGGCACTGAGGCATTTGTTGGTAACAAATTAAATAGCATATATGTGCCAGATAGCGTAGTGACTATTGGCGATAACGCGTGGAGTTCTTATAATTCTGTAACAGTTTATTGTAACGCAGGTAGCGCAGCAGAAACTTTTGCAAAAAATAATAACAACCCCATAACATATATTGCTGATATGAGCATGGTGCTAGCCTATAATATAGATACTTCTGGTTCTATAGCAACTGCAGAGGTAGTAGGGTTTAATAATGGTATAACTGCCGAGCAACAAAAAAATGTAGTTGTACCTGCTACTGTTACTTTCTCAAGTGGTGACAGCTACCCTGTAACAAATATCAATTTTCAAGATGACGCTATAGAAAATATAGAAACTTTAGAAATAGGCGCAAATGTTACATATATCAGTAGCACCAAGCTTACAAGCCTAACTGCATATACTGTAGCCGATGGCAATACAACATACACAGCTGTTAATGGTGTGCTGTTTATGGATAATGGAGCGACTTTACAGTCATACCCTACAGCAAAACCTGGCGCACACTATACAGTACCTGATAGTGTTACACTAATAGCTTCCAGGGCCTTTGGCTCTGAGCACCTAACCAGTGTTACTATCGGTGATGATGTAGAGATATCATCTAGCGCTTTTGCATATTCACCACAGCTTAGCAATGTTATCATAGGCAGTGGCGCTACTATTGATAGCAGTGCATTTTACAGTTGCTCCAGCCTTGTGTCTGTGAGCATAGAAAGTGTAGATGTAATCGGCAACAACGCTTTTGCAGATTGCGAAAGACTGATATCTGTACAAATAGGTGCATTCTATGGCGAGGGCAAACTTGGTACACGTGTTGATAGAAACTCTGTAGAAGGTGTTTTCACAGACACCCTCATCAGCGATTTTTATTTCCCAGAGGGTCTTAAATACATAGCAGATGGACACGACCAAAACGGTATAACTGGTGCTTTTTCGGGTCTTAACTTTAACACAGTTGTGCTACCAGAGTCCCTAGAACACCTAGGTGCAGAAACTTTCTATACATATAACAACGAGAATATGAAAGTATATGTGCTTAATAAAGATATGGTATTTGGCTATGAATACGTGGGTGCGTATACTTCTGCACCTGAGAATACACCATCTACCATATTCCCAAATGGCACAACTGTATATGGATATGCAGGCTCTACAGCCGAGACTTTTGTAGCTGATAGAAACGCCTCTACATACCAGAGCAATATTAAATATACTTTTGTAGCTATAACAGCTCCACCACAGTTTGATGGCTCCATTTTCTCGTACACACTCAATGGCACAGATGCTACAATCACAGGCTTTGATGATGGCAAAGACATAAACGTGGGCGACACTCTAACTATTCCTAGCACTATAACTGTTGGTAGCAACATATATGATGTAGTAGCTATTGCAGACCATGCATTTGATGCTGATATGAAGACTATGCCCAAAGAACAGGGTAGTATTTATATCTCCGAGGGTATAACAAATATCGGTGACTATGCGTTCAACTCTTGGAACGGCTACACCAATTCACTATATATCCCATCTACAGTAGACACAATTGGTGAATATGCTTTTGCTGATACAGAATTTGCAAGCATAGTTATATCCGAGGGTGTAACAACTATTAGCAACAATGCTTTTGACGGAGCTTATAATCCTAGGAGCGACTTTGCTGATTTAAATACTATCAACCTACCAGATAGCATAACAACTATCGGCGATGAAGCTTTTGCACGTAGTAATGATATAGTAAATATAACAATACCACGCAACCTAGTAACACTGGGCAAAGGTGCTTTCTCTGATAGCTATGACATTCTTAACATTACCGCCCCCAGTGGTAGCACAAACTTCTCCAGTGCTGATGGTGTGTTGTTTAATGCAGATAAAACTACATTAATATCTTTCCCCATGGGCAAGAGCTATAGTACACCACTAACAAGTTACACCATGCCGGACTCTGTAACAACTGTTGCAGACTACGCAATGATGAAACTAGATATAGAAACACTAACACTATCTAGTAACTTAACTACTATAGGAGAGGGTGCATTCTCTAATTCAAGCTTTGATAGCTTTACCCTACCTAGCAAGCTTACAAACATAGGTGTGGACGCTTTCAAAGATACATACATATCCGCACTGCATATCCCTGCTAGCCTTACAACAATCACACCAAATGCTTTTGCAGGTTTTAATGTAAGCACAATAACAGTGGACGCAAACAACCCTAGCTTTAAAATAGTTGGTGATAGCCTAGTAAGCAAAGACGGTACAAGGCTTGTGTACGCAAACCTTGACTCTCGTGAAAATACATACTCCATACCAGAGGGTGTAGTAACAGTGGATGACTTTGCTATTGATGGCTCTTCCTTCCTACACACACTAAACATACCTGCAAGTGTCAACAATATAGGTGCAGGCAACATAAGAGGATATGCGCTAAAAGCTATAATTGTTGCACCAGCAAATACTACATATATATCTGTTGATGATGTGTTGTTCAATAAATCTATGACTGAACTTCTACAATATCCACGAGAAAAGTCCTCCAATGATGATGTAACTTATACAGTACCAAGCACAGTAACAAAGATTGCAGAGAGAGCTTTCTTTTCTTCTGACCAACTAGTGGCTATAGAGCTACCAAGCTCGCTTGAAGAAATAGGAGCAGAGGCTTTCTACTCAACAAGTATAACTTCTGTAGACTTGCCAGCCTCTGTCCATACCATAGGTAGCGACGCATTTTTCTCAATATATACACTTGGTACAGTGACTGTAAGAAACCCTGTTATCTCACTGGATATCAGTGATGATATTTTCTCAAATGAAGACATAGTATTCCATGGGTATATAGGCTCTACAACACAAATTTTTGTAAACGACTACAACACAGCAAACGCAAATAGTTCTCATACTTATACATTCAGCGGTAGTCTAGGCTCTCTACCTGGTATCCCTATTAGTGATAATATGGTCACTGTAAGTGCAGACGGCTTAGTCTATGACGGTACAGCAAAAACAGCAACTGTCACTGTAAAGCATGGCGATAAAACACTTGTTTTGGGCACTGACTACATGGTAAGCTATGATAACAATGTAGATGCGGGCTATGCAAATGTAAAAGTAACAGGTATCAGCGACTACATGGGCACTGTGAACAAAACATTTGTAATATCCCCGAAACCAATAACACAGGCAATGGTAAGTGTGGATACATCTGACATAGAAACACTGACATATAACGGTGGTGTGATATCTCCAACGATTATCATAAAAGATGGTAGTAAGATAATCACAACATATACAGTGAATTCTACTGCTATTAATGCAGGTGCTAGTAGCGCCACAGTTACTGCAAAAGGCAACTATACTGGTACAGCAAATATCAGCTTCACTATATTGCCACGAACTGTAACTGTAGAAATGATAACTATAGCAGACCAAGCATACACAGGCGAGGCTATCACACTGGACGCAAGTGATATATCTATAGTGTATAGCAACCCAGAATACAGCTACACACTTGTTTACGGCACAGACTACACCATAACTGCTTACTCTGGCAACACAAATGTTGGTGGCAACACAGCAAGCGCTACAATAAGTATTAGCAACGCAAACTACACACATGGTGATAGTGGTAGCGTTATCAAGAACTTTGATATTGTTAAAGCAGACAGCCAAATATCCAACGCAACTATCAGCTCTGCTAATATAACTTATGGTGATAGCTTTACAGTTAGCTTTACACCTACAGTAAAAGAGAACATAATAGAACAAACTACAAGAATGTTTATGAGCCTGTTCTCTGCCCCAACTGTGGAGCTAAAAGAAGCTACTCTATACTTAGTGAGTGAAACAGAGAATATAAAACTAGCAACACAAACCGACATTGCAACAGGCGATATAGTGACTTTTACAGTGGACACAGCAAGCAACATTATCCCTGCTAGCTTCTTCGATGGCAAATCACAAACCTTTATGCTAGTATGGGGTGGCGACGACAACCTAAACGAGAGCAGTGCCACAGTAACAGCAACACTAAATAAAAAGCCTATAGCTATAACAGCTGTAGCAGTAGATAAAGTATATGATGGTACAACTACAACCACAGCAGCACTAAGTATAACTAGTGCAGTATCTGGCGTTGTTGCAACAGGTACAGCAACATTCTCAGACGCAAATGTGGGTACGGATAAAGTAGTTAATATCACAAATATAGTGTTGGATGGCGCAAACAGTGGCTACTACACACCTGCTACATCTACTATAACAACCACAGGTAGCATCACAGCAAAAGAGCTTGTAGTAACTGCACCTAACATCTCTGTATATCTTGGTGATGACCTATCTGCACCACTACCAGATGTTATATATGACGGTTTTGTAACAGGCGAGGATAAGTCCGTGCTTAGTGCGGCATACACAGCGGCTTACCTAAATATTTCTACCCCTACAACCTCAGCAGGTACTATTATAGACCAAATTATAGTTAGAATAACAGGCACAGAAAATAACAATAACTATAAGATAACTACCCAGAAAGGCGACCTAACTATACTGGAGGCAGATAAAACACCGGCTACTCCAGACCCAATACCACCAACACCTACCACACCAATGGAGAACCCCACTGTCTATATCCCAAGTGGTGTAACTGCACAAAAAGCTGATGGAACAGTGGTAGAAGTTGCAGATGTAGAACTTGCAGTTACTGCGGGAGTATCTACATCTGACCAGACAAAGCTAGATGCGCAACTACCTGCAAATAATGGCACTGTTTACATGGAGATTAGCCTGACTGACAGAATAAGTGGTGTAAAACTACAACCTAGTGGAAATATCACAATATTTATCCCTTATTCAGATTTGGGTGATTTCACAGCGGCAAGCAGCTTACGTGTTCTTCATCTAAAGTCAGATAATACCTTTGATATTATCTCCCCTGCTATGCTAAGAGATGGTATTACATTTACAGTAAACAGCTTATCACCATTTGCAATATACGAGATAGACCTACCACCTGTTAGCGAAGATGACACAAACAGCAACAGAGAGTCAGACCGTGCATGGGCAGAAGTAAATAGTTTGCTAGAAAATGCAGAGCAAGGTGATGTAATCACAGTGGAAATGGGTATATACGACAAACTGCCTACTTATGTAATGCAGACACTGAGGAGCAAAACAGGTGTCACACTTGTAATCGAATGGGACGGAGGCAAAGATATCGTTCTTACATCTACTAAGTCGCCAGTGCCAGAGGCTTACAGGGTGTTCTATCCACTTAGCTATCTTGCTAATAACTACGCAGGCACAGTAACTACATCAGCATACACAAACCCACAGACTGGCGGTGTGCTGCCTAGCGCAAATGTAACCTTTATGCCAGCGACAATCAATACAGAAGTAGAGTTTATAGCTACAGCACCAGAGCAAGGTTTCTCGCTAGAGAGTGTTGCAAGTGTACAGGACACAAGCAATGCACTAGATAGCGTAGCTGAGAGCAACAACAGCCTGATTATCGTACTTGCACTAACTACAGTTACAGTCCTTGGTACTGTGTACTTCTTAGTCAGCAAAAAAAAGACATAATCAGCACTAATCAAAGCAGGCTATGAATAATTTTTCATAACCATAGTCAAATGCAAAATGGCTACCACAGGAGAGTGTGGTAGCCATTTTGTCTGCTTATTTCCCAGTTGTAGGCATATAAAAAAGAGGCTGTGATAAATACGGATACCCGTAAAGAAACATTCTGACCATGGGGGTCAAATCAACTGAACACGAGAAAAGTCAGCACATTTTCGTGCTGACTTTTTGTTTTACACCACAAATCCTGCAAGTGTCCACGAACTCATTACAAACAAGAAGGCATACACACAAATCTGAAATTTTGGCATCATATTTCCAAGCTCGCTCTTTATCTTGCTTGCAAGGACTACCGAAAATCCTGATGAAATCAAAATTGGCACGGTAGAGCTTGCAAGAGCAAAGGCTGTTGCTAAAATAATTACAGATACCATATCAAGCGTGATAGCGTAAGTTGTTATAGTAATGAGTGGCAAACAAGGAGAGATTCCATATACAAAGCCTAAAATAATGAGTGGAAGTTTTGTTTTTTTCTTCTTTTCACCACTGCAACCACTGCAAGATGTACATTTTGACACCTGTTTTTTCTTTTTTACAAACGACGCAATGAGAAAAATCGAGATTAAAAGCATTACAATAGGCGAAATCAATTCAATATTTATCACACCCTCAAGGCTTTCAATAACCGACTGCCCAATAATAGCTGATATAATGCAAACAGCGAGAACTCCTAAAATCTTTCCCAAAAAGAAGATGAGAATTTTTACAAATGAACCTTTTTTTGTGTCGCTCTCGCTGATAACATATCCTGATAAAAACATCGTTGTAGCCGAGCCACAACAAGTTCCACAACCAAGACCTATCGTTACAGCAAGGGCGATAATTTCGATAAATCCCATAATTACCCCCTCTGAGAAGCAAGAACAGCTGCTCCTATTGCACCATTAAATTGTGGGTAGTTTGCTACAAACACATCTCTCATAAGTTCATTTTCAAAAGCATTGTGCAGTCCGATATTAATAGCTCCACCACCGGTCATAACAATATCTCCACCCATTTCACTTTTTCTAATCATCTTTATAACTCGCCTTGCCATTGAATAGTGCATACCTGATAAAATATCTCGTCTGTCAAACTTTCTTGCCACAAGGGAGATAATCTCTGATTGAGCAAAAACCACACAAGTGCTATTAATATCACAAGGTGCTTTGCTTTCAAGAGATAGTGGACCTACTTTATCAATAGTAGTTTCCAAAATGCCGGCGATAACTTCCATAAACTTTCCTGTGCCAGCTGCACATTTGTCGTTCATAGTAAAGTTTTTAACAGTGTAATTTTTATCTAAATATATGATTTTACTGTCTTGTCCACCAATGTCGATAATAAGTCCTGGTTTGAAATCTTTTGGTGCAGTCACACGAACACCATAAGCGTGTGCTGTAATTTCGCTTACATCATCATTTGCAACTTCAAGCACTTTCCGGCTATATCCTGTTGCCATAATGTAATCTACTTTTGAAACACCCACACTTTGCGACATCTCTGCGATTAAACCTTTCGCATTTTCGTTATTGTTAATTCCTGTGTTTATAACTTTTGTCATAAGCACATTATGATTTTCATCGATTAACACTCCCTTTAAATAGGTTGAGCCACCGTCAAGCCCTGCATATACTCTCATTACTTGCCACCTCCATATTTTATAAGCTCTATAAAAGCCTCTATTCTAATTCTAAGTTGCTCAATATCTTCTTCGTTATAGTCAGTTTCCACACGAAGAACTGGAATTCCCAGTGCTTTCTCCAGAGCATTTACTTCATAATCATAAACCAAACAACCACGCAGAACATGATAGATAATTCCCTCGACTTTGTATTCTTTAATCATCTGTTTTAACCTGTAAATTCGTCTGTCATTATCTATAAAACTTGGACAAGTGCAAGGTCTTGTTGAGCGATTTGCAAATGCCCTCATAATTCCGTCAATAGTTTCGTCCACAATGGCAAGTGGGTCATACAAGCCACGCTCACCCATACAAGTTTCATCAGCCACAATAGCACCACCCATTTCTTCAATTAGAAGTGGAATTTTCATATTCGGAAACGCTATGGGCGAGCCTGTAACAATAATTCTCGGAAAATTTTCTCTGCTTGCCATTATATTCTGGCTTGCATTTTGTGAAAGTTCATCATTAAGTGCCTTTAAATTTTTACACCAATTTTGCGTGTGCATATAGCTATATGAATTCATCACAGCCATAGCGTGTGTACCTTTTATAACAAGCGGATATTTGCGTTTTAGCTCAATAAATCTTGACAGTTCATACTGGCTTTTCATCACCATTTGACAGGCTGATTTTAAGTTTTGGTAAGAAAGTTCCTTGCCTGTTACCTTTGAAATTTCAAAGGCAAGATTATAAAGCTCCCTTGTAAACTGCTCCATATCATCGTCAGAGTCACGCTTGGTCGGAACATATAAAGGGTAAGTTTTATAATCTTCCGATAAAAAACCTGCAAGCTTCTTTTTACAGTCGCAAGTAATCGGCACTACCATCATAGAGCAGTTTTCATACATAGAAACCGTTCCCATATCCTTATATCCCATAATCGCCTTTACAAGTGGGCAAGCATCTCTCGGTGCAAAATCATCACCTATTTGAAAAGCCGTATACGAGCCACTGCACAGTTTAACTGGCATGCCACCAAGTGCATAGATAAGTTCCTCAGGCACCATAACACAGTATGTACCGATAGTGTGTGTTGAGCTTTCTTTTGCCACATCTTCCATATCGACAAACACTGATGATAGTGTGTCTAAAAACGGTGCAAGTGCTGATGGAATATGTGGAAGTTCTTTT
>CAYJFF010000013.1:0-8407 GCA_964369345.1 uncultured Oscillospiraceae bacterium | reverse complement strand
CGTCTTAAATATTTGGCCGAAATTTGAGTGCTTTTATCATCAAATCTCTGTTTTCTTCTTTGCTCATAGCTACTGCTCATTTTTACCCTCCGCATATTCTTCGATAAAATCTTTACGTGTTGCGTTATATACTTTCTTCCCACAGAATGTTATTGATAAAGCATTGTTTTCTGGACATCTTCTAACACATTCGCCACACATTAGGCAGTCAGTTGTGGTAATATCTTCTTTTTCACGCTCTGTGAAGATTGATTTTATGCCCATAGGGCAAGCCTCGTAACACGCACCACATTCCGTACAAGCTGTGCAGTCTTTTTTTAATTTGAAAAGAGAAATCTTATGGCACAAGCCTAAAATATAACCCATAGGGCAAATGTTGCAAAAAGTTCTGCGTTTGAAAAATGCTGACACAAGGACAAGCACCATTGCAAATCCACTAAAGAAAAGGCTAAGTTTCATTCCGTTAAATAGTGGTGAAACTGTAACTGCAGGGCAGAAGTCGCAGAAATTTCCACCAACAAAGCTAAGACCTATAAACAAGGTTAAAACTATCCATTTGATAAATCTTAAAATAGCGTAAAGTCTTTCGTTTAACGAAATTCCCTCAATGTGAAGTGCCTGTCTTGCTTCGTGTGCAATGTCTTGCAAAAATCCTAACGGACAAATAAAGCCACAGAACACTCGCCCTAAAAGCACTGCAAATACGATAAAGCTACCGAAAAACAGTAGTATATCGGTAAGTGGCATTCCAAAAAGTAGCTCTAAATTTGCAAAGTAATAGCAATGTGCATCTACAAGTTGGTCGGTGTTGTATGGACAGGCAAAAGTCGGAATATAAACCGAGCCGACATAAGAGCCGAAAAGTCTACCACCATAGATGATAAGCACAAAACTTAAAATCATAACTATCCACCGAACACTCATAAAGTTTAGCTTGAATTTTAATTTTTTAGGGGCGAAAGTCGCAATTTCTGTCTTGCCGACAGGCATATTTTTATCTTTGTACATTTTTCTTCTGATTAAAATATCAAGAATGATACAAAGTATGCTAATGCCTAAAACAATAAAAAATGGTGTCATCGCTTCAAAAAATCTTGCTGTAAAAAGCGTGTTATCTTCCACAATATAATGGCTAATATAAGTAGCCTGTGAATTAGGGCAGAAAATAAAAGTCACGCCGTATCTTGCATCATTATAAGAAAGTCCGTCTATATAACCGTTTTCATCTGTTTTAAATTCCACAGGATTTCCACTGTCATCAAGGGCATAAACTACTCCGTTTGAAACAGGCTCGCCGTTATAGTAAAAAAGAAAATTACTTTTATCTTCAAATGCAACCTCAAATGGCAAGTTTTCGCTTAAAAAGGTGTTTGGAAAAGATGAATACGCTTGTGTATATTCCATATCGGTTTTGGCACTTGGGAAAATTAATTCTGCCACTCCATCGCCATTTATATCGCCCTGTAAGGCACTCGATACTGCGTAGAAACTACCCATATAATCTTCGGTAAATCCGTTTATTTCAGTGGCTTCAAGCTGAACTTCACCACTGACTGTAAGCCCATAAATTTTGGTGTTGTCAGCATCATAATCGTTAAGGATTATTTCATCATTGTCATAAGAGAAATAGGTGAAATTCTCCGTATCAGAATTTATGCTAAGACTTGCCCTTGCAAGTGGATCTTCGACTTCGTAAAAAATAATATCCGATGAAAAATACCCTAAAGCACAAATAACAACAGCAAGCAAAGCTAAATAAATTGTTTTTCTCTTAAAAATATTATGCACTACGCTCCACCTTTGCCTTTCTTCGCTCCTTCAGCATTTCAGAAAACGCCTCCATTCTTATGCGTAGTTGTTCAATATCTTGATAAGAATAGTCGGTTTCAAGTCTGAAGATAGGAATATCCATTTCTTCTGCAATCTTTTCGATATATGGAAGTTCAAAGTCATATTCGATTTGACCTTTTAAAATGTGCATTACAATTCCATCAACTGGTGAATTTTTCACATAATGGGACAACACATCTCTAAACACTGTATTTTTTATAAAACTTTGTGAAATATCATAGTGATAATTTTCACTTGCAATTTTAGTCAAGCAATCATCAACACTGTTCATCATTTCCTCGTCATATTGCTTAGGCAAATTTTTCACCATAAAGCTATCAATAGCATAAGTCAAATTCATATCTGATGAAGCTATAAGCTCTGGGATTTTATAGTTAGGGAATACAACGGGCGAGCCTGTGAGTATCACATTTACAGGACTTTTCTTTGCAAATTGTTTGCCATTTGACAGCACTGAATTTAGCTTGTTAATTTCTGCTGTCCATCTTTGTAAATTATCAGTATAATAAAGGCTTCTTTCCACCATCATTGCAAGAGGAGAAGATAATGGAGAAAACTTTGCTATTTTAGAAAATTCGTTTAATGCTTCTCTTGCATAAAATACATCTGCATAAGCATTTTGAAGTTTTGCAAGGGTAAGCCTTCTGCCTGTATGCCTTTCAAGTGCGTGTATAAGTCCTTTATACTGATTAACTGTTTGCTTAATTGCAAATTGCTCATCTCTATTTGGTGGAATATCTAAGGCATAAGTTTTTTTGCCAAGGCTATGCAAAATAGACAGCATTTTTCTTCTATTATCATTCGTAATTGCTGTCACGATAATGGCTTTTTTACTTATATCAAACTCATTGCCTGTAAAAAAACCTAAAGCCGATTTGCAAAGTGGATCGGTATCACGAGGAACAACCTCGTCTGCCCACATAGAAGTTTCTAAACTTCCACCTAAAACATAAAACGGATTTTTACTAAATGCATACAAAATCTCGCAAGGTAAATCATCGCCCAAAGCTATGATTTTAGGTTTTAATTTATTTAATTTTTCTGGACTAAAATGATTTTTGTATAAGCTAAAAAAATAAGTTAGTTCATCCCAATAGTGGCTATCTTTTTCTTTGTGCAAAGTTTCAAAAGCCTCTATTTCAAATTTTGTATAAGTTTTATTCATATAAGTTCCCTCCTAAGCTTCACCATAAATGGCATAATATTCTGTTGTTGCTTCTTGTGCATTTGCTCTACCTCTTGTGCATCTTGGGGATAATAGGGAACAACCTTTTCTACAACCGTCACACCTTAGTGTTGAAAGAAATTCAGAAAGACTCATTTCTTCAGTTTCTTCTTCGGGCTGCTCTGTAATCACTGGATTTTCATCTGAGTTTCCATTTTCTTGAGGTGGTGTATCAAAATATCCTGTGTTATTATCCTCTGCCTCGCTATACTCTTCACTTATTGTGGTAGGAGGAATTATGGCATTATTAAAAACCATTGAAGCACCAGTTGTTACACTTCCATACAAGACACATACACTGCCTGCTCCTGCCAAAAACCGTTTAATTATTTTATCTCGCATTATATTCTCACTTCCTTACATCTGTTGGTTTATAGTAATGATAAAATCTTAAACTTAAACTTACTTAAAAAATAAAAACAAATATAAATAATTATTTTGTAATATAATAGAATCTTAAATTATCAATAATTTATAAAGCAATAAAGTCATCTTACAGATATCTATAAGATGACTTTATTTTACGTAACAAACATACTACTCTATAAATGCCATGGAATAAGGGAACAGGTCTGACCTATGGTCTACCTTGACCACTTGGTTTCTCAGGGCGTGTTCCATCTGTAGGTTTTCCAACACCCATTCCGCCACCATGGCTTGTAGCTTCGATAGTGTTTCCGTTTTCATCGACTATCGTTCCACCTGATAAAGTGACTGTTCCGTCAACATCAAGAGGAGCGTTCATTTGATCAGATCCAGCTTCGGCTGTAATTACAATATCTCCACCTGTTTGTGTGTAAGTTCCATTAGAGTCAATACCATCGCCACCTTGTCCGAAAGAAATCTCAATATTTCCGCCAGAAATAGTAACTCCACCTGTGTTAGAATTTGCGTTTATACCGTCATCATCAGTATCTATTGAAATGTTTCCACCGCTGATATTAACTAAAACACCTTCAATACCTTCGAAACAATTTTCGATATTTATCGTACCATCAGTAATATTTACTGTGTTATTTGCATGCACACCATCATCTCCAGTGCTTACCATTAATTCTCCACTATTTATAGTCACATCCCCATCAGAATGCACACCATCTTCGTATGCTGAAATGTTGAATGTTCCTCCGTTTATAAGCACATTGTTAGTTGCTTTTAATGCTTTCATACTTTCGTCAAGTGTCACATCGTCGCTTTCATCATCAAATGTATTCGTATTTGGGTCAAATCCACCTCGACCTCCGCCCATGCCACCACTTGATGGAGTTTTAATTATCCCAGTGTAGCCATCACCGGAGTATAACTCAAAATTACCATCATCTATTTGCAGAACATTTTCAGAGCTAATTGCATCATTTTCAGCTGTGATATAAAAATCACCACTTGCAATAATAAGGTTTCCTTTGTCTAATTCCTCTGCATTTGAAGATTTAAGTCCGTCTTTTCCTGCGTCAATAGTAATAGTAGATTCGCTGATAGCAAGTAAGTCCTTGCCGACAATTCCGTCCTCTACTGCATTGACAGTGATGTTTCCGCCGTCGATAATGAGGTCATCTCGGCTGTTAATTCCATCTTGGTATGAGGTTGTCACAGATAAACTTCCGTCACCTGTAATAGCAGTATCTGCTTTTGAGTAAATAGCAGCTGACGGAATTTCCGTATCTGTTGTAGTAATTTCGCCTTGAGTTACAGTGTTTTTACCCTCAAGAATAATCACAACATCTTTTGCTTCGATTATATTTATTGGTGTGCCTGTTTCGCTTTCAATACTGGCATTATTTAGCACGAGATAAACAATTCCCTCGTCAATATCCTTATTTACATTCACAGTAATTGTACTGCTCGTGTAATCTCCTGTAAATTCGTAAGTTCCACTTTGAGTAATAAGAATTTCGTCACCGTCGGTGAAAGTTACACTTTCGCCTAATTCGCTCATAATATCATTACTTGGGAAAGCAAGATTCTCTACTGTGGTTATTGTTCCTGATGCAGATAAATTTTCAGTATTTATATCTGTCTCTACTTGTGGTGTAGTGGTGCCAGATGGTATATCCGCACCCTCGTTTGTCGAACATCCCGCCAAAGCAAGCAGCGAAATTGCTATAAAAATCGCTATATATTTTTTCATAATCGTGACCTCCTAAAGTCCATTTATAAATAGTTCTTGTTTTCCTAAATCACTCTTTTTTGTATTTTACAAGTTCATTATATTTTCCGAACCTTAAACTTACTTAAAAATCTTAATTTATTTTCAAAACAAAAAATCACCCTACAAACGATTGTAAGGTGATTTTAAAATATGAGCTTTAATCTTACTTTTAAAAATTATAGTTTTGATAATTTATTTTAAACGGCAGCCGTTCCTTTTTGAGAAGTTAAATGTATAGAAGTCTTTAATTGTGTTTTCTCTACTTTCAACTGATCTAATACCTTTTTAATTACAATAACAACTGCAACTGAAGATATAATATCAGCTATTGGGGCAGTATATAGCGAACCCATTAATCCGAAAAATTGTGGCAATACAAGTGTTAATGGGACAAGTAATACGAAGTCACGAAGAAGCGACATTCCAAGGGATAAAACAGGTTTTCCAAGTGCTTGTAGAAAGATACTTGAAGATTTTTGAACACAACAAAGAACGATTGTTGATAGATAAATTCTAAATGCAAGAACTGCAAATTCGTTATACAGTTCACTTTCACTACCAAAGAGCGAAATAACTTGCACTGGGAAAACTTCAAACGCAATCATTGCAACAATACCGATTATAACTTCAGCGACAATCATCTTCTTGTAAATCTCTCTAACACGAGAAAATTTACCAGCACCATAGTTAAAACCTACAATAGGCTGACAGCCTGCTGCAACACCAACTACAAATGCAATAACGATTTGGAAAACTTTCATAACGATACCAACAACTGTAAGTGGTATATCTGCGCCGTATTTTGTCATAGCACCATAAGTTACAAGCACATTATTCATAACAGCCATAATTACAACGATTGAAAGTTGAGTTAAAAAGCTGCTAATACCAAGTGGTAGTGTTTTCTTAAGAATTTTTCCACTTAATTTAAAGCTATCTTTTTGTAGTATGAAATATTTTGTTTTTCTTAAATAATTTAGTGCAAGTAAGCAAGTTGCGATTTGTCCTGTGATTGTCGCAAGAGCAGCACCCATCATACCCCAATTAAATACAAAAATGAAAATAGGATCTAAAATTATATTTATAATACAACCCACAACCATAGTAAGCATTGAAATTTGGGGACTGCCATCGGCTCTAATGATAGAGTTTAGCATAGTTCCTACCATAAAAAATGGAATACCGATTAGTAAATACTGAAAATATTCTTCGGCATAAGGTAAATTAGCTTCTGTTGCACCAAAGGCTATAAGCAACCCATCTTTGCCAACTGTAAAAAATGCAGTTAAAACTAAACCGATAATAATACCAAGCACTACTATATTACCCACGCTTTTGTGTGAGCTTTCGCTATCGTTTTTACCAGAACATATACTTAAAAATGCAGCTGTACCATCGCCAAGCATTAAAGCAAAGGCAAGAGTTATAATTGTAAGTGGGAAAACAACATTTGTAGCCCCATTTCCTAAATATCCAACACCATGACCTATAAAAATCTGGTCTACAATGTTGTAGAGTGATGAAACAAGTAAAGAGAGGGTGCAAGGTATGCTAAATTTAAGCATAAGCTTTCCTACTTTTTCGTTTGTTAAATAATGATTTGTAGTTTGTGACATAAAATTCTCCTAAAAATAAAATAAGTAGCAGACATATGCGAAATTAGCTTTCACATATGTCTGCTACCACTGTTTAACAGTATAGCATATTTTAAAAGGCTCTCGTAATAGTGAGTTTTTTAGAACTTATTCTTAATCACACTTGTGGCTTTAGTTGTTTTGCACAAATAAATAGATTTTAAACACACTTTAAAAAACTACAGTTATAATAATTTCTTTTCCTGTTTTACTTTCGGCAGAAATTTTAGCACCATGCAAATCACAGATGCTTTTTGCAATAGAAAGACCAATTCCGAAACCTTTTGTTTCGCTGTTTCGTGATTTATCACCACGATAAAAACGCTCGAACCAATCGTTATGTTTTCCAACCTCTATGCTCTCGCAAGCATTTTCTATACTGAAAATCTTTTTATTAGCGCTTGTATTCAGAGATATTTTAAGCTCTGTTTGCGGTAAAGAATACTTGATTGCATTTTCTATAAGCGTTGTGATGACTTTTCTTATTAAAGCCTCGTCACCGTTACAAGAAATATTTTGACTCACATCTAAAACTAAGTTTCGCTCGGTGTTTTTAAGTGCAGACGAAAACTCATTTGCAGTATCTGTTATCGCATCTGAGAGGGAAAAGTCCGTTTTGATAATTTCTATTTTTTCATCAAGTTTTGTTAGCGAAATTAAATTTTCGACAAGTGTATCAAGTCTTGAAATTTGTGTCTTAATGCTATCCGTCCATTCGCCTTCGCCGTTATCAATTTCAATAACATCGCAGTCAGCCTTGATTATTGCAAGGGGAGTTTTAAACTCATGACTTACATTTGTAATAAAGCCCTTTTGCCTTTCAAAGCTATCAACAATAGGTGCTACTGCTTTTTTTGATAGTAAAACTGATAAAATAAATATTGATATAACCGCTCCAAAAACTATAATTACCGAATATAGCATATAGTTTTCAAAGCCAATTAACTCTTCTTCTATATCAAGAAAAACATATGTATGTCCATACCCATTTTCAGTTTTTATATATCTAAAATCATCGACACCGCCTGAACTTGCACCTATCTTATTAATTTCTTCAACATAAGAAACAGCAGCCTCTGTGGATATGTAACTGATGTTTTTTGTATCTATTAAGTCCACATTATTATCATAATCTGTTAAGACAGTAAAAAATCTTGTTGTATAAGCAATCTCTTTTGAAAAAGAATGTCTGTTATCAAAATCACCTCTATCCATCAAACTACCGTCTGTCAGTAAGTTTAGAATTTCATCTGAACGACTTACAATTGATAAGTAATTAACAACATTTATAGAAATTGCAATAAATAGCATTACAATAACGCTAATGGTAGTTGTAAGTAAAACAAACTTTCTTTGTAATTTTTTAAGCATATCACACCTCCAAAGAATAGCCGGTGTTTCGTGTAGCTTTGATTTTCACATCAGTTTCAAGCAGTGTCAGTTTTTTTCTAAGATATGAAATATACACCCACACAACATTTATTTCAGCATCACTATCATAACCCCAAATTTTTTCCATAAAACGCTCGGTAGGGATAATATGCCCTT
>CAYJFF010000012.1:0-43711 GCA_964369345.1 uncultured Oscillospiraceae bacterium | reverse complement strand
CACACAGTTTAAAATTTGTATAATTTTTCTTTCAAACTAATGCTCCATTCCGCCGATTTTCTTCGGCATAAATATAATAAACGTGCTCTTAATCTTCGTTCATAGAAATAAAAGCTTGAAAGTGCCTATAAGTAATTTTATCATTTTTTTGTACAAAGTCAATGCACCGATATTGTAGCTTACGGTGTTTTTTCAATAATTGCAAAAGTGATAAGTATAGCTTGTAAATTTTGGGTGTTTAGTATATAATCTTTGTATGAAATTGTTGGAGGGATAAATATTGACACTACCATTGAGAGCAAAAAAGCTAGATACCAAGCGTGTATTTTCATTGGTGATGGTTTCTATCACTTTTGTATATGCTTGGTTTTTTTTGTTTGTAAAAGAAACACATATAGTATCATTACCAGCACCAGTAGATGGTGTGTCTGATGCACGTGGGATAGATTTGCAAAAACAGCTAGGTAGGGTAAGCCGAGAGTGGGAGTTTTACCCAGAACAGCTATATACTACAGAGGACTTTGCAAGTGGTGATGTAATAGAGCCACAATTCCGTGATGATATACCACAGGCGTACAAAATACCATATGGTACATACAGGATAGTGCTACAGCTAGACCCAGAAATGTATTATAGCATATGTGGGTATTCGCTGGACTATGGCATGGAGGTATTTGTAAATGGCTACCATGCTACTAGCGTGGGCACAGTAGCAGATAACGCAGAAGATGCTGTGGCTAGGGTAAACTACATCAATTTTCCAGTATACACAGGGGATACAGGCGTAGTAGAGCTTGTTATGCATTACTCAAACTTTGTGCACAAAGAGGGTGGCTCCGTTACAACACTGACAATAGGTAGCCCAGAGATGATAAACAGATATCTAATTGATGAAAACTTAGTTATGTACCTAATGAGTGGCGGGCTACTGCTTCTTTCCGCATATTACTTGCAAGATAGTATTCTGCGTAGGAAACGTGTGCCATTCCAGCTAGCTATGTGCTGTATTTTGTTTGCATTGCGTGACCAACAGTTCTATATTATGCATTTTATACCATGGGACTATAACTGGGAATTTCACTATTGCGTGGTGGTGGCTATAGTGGCGCTTTCGCCAATGGCAATACTAACACTGATAGAGTCTATATTCCCAAAACTTGTGAATTGGAAGATAACTACCACATATGTGGCGCTAACACTGCTGGGCGTTGGCTTGATGTTTGAAGTACCAACGCAGAATGTGGTTATGGTGTCTGCTATAGTACAGATTATGTCCATACCATATCTTGCTTGGCTACTTTTTTGTCTTGTGAAGTATTTTTGGAAGAAAAAATATCTGGATACAAGAGATGTGCTGACGATTATGAGTGTTACTGTGCTGATAAGTGCAAATATAATAGACGCAACCCTAAATGACAATATGCCATCTGTTACACGTGCTGGAATAACACCAATAGGCACTATACTGTTTATCATACTCTTTATGACAGTTTTATCCATGCAGTTGGCAGAGGACGAGATAGCATTACTAGAGAGCCAAAAAAACGAGGAAGCACTAGCAAAGACAAATATGATGAAGACAGAGTTTTTGCAAAGAATGGCGCATGAGCTAAGAACGCCACTTACGGTTATGAGTGGCTATGCACAGCTGACTAATATACAGATAGAAACAGATGAAGTTAGCGAAGAAACCATGGGCAACCTAAAAGTTATATCGTCCGAGGCTAAGCGACTAAGCGAGATTGTATCTAGCTTAATGGAGCTACCCACAGATATATATGGCGAGAACAATATGCAAAAAGTATCGGTGGCAGATTTCTTGAACTATACAAGCATAGTGTGTAACGGATTTTTGTCCAAGAATAACAATGAGCTAGAGATAGTTTGGGAAAAAGACTACTATATGCTTGCTAATATGGAAATGCTACTGCAAGTTATGATAAACCTTGTAATAAATGCAAACAAGCACACAAAAGACGGTAAGATAATTATAAAAGCAAAGAAAGACATATTATCTCCCCAAAAGATAAGCTTTTATGTAGAGGATAATGGCTGTGGCATAGAAGAAAAAGCGCTAAAGCAGATATTCACCGCAGGTTATAGCACAACAGGCACAAAGGGGCTGGGACTTTCTATCTGCCGTGAGATTGTAGAGCTACATAGTGGTGAGATATTTGTAGTAAAAACAAACCGCACAGGTACTATATTTAAGTTTACAATAATGGAATACACGGAGGAGAAAAATGGCTAATATCCTATTGGTAGAAGATGATGTACATATAAGCAATATAAATAAACAGGCACTAACACTAGCAGGACACAACACATGGTGTGCTTTTTCGGTAAAAGAGTGCATATGGCATATAGAGCACTATATCCCAGACCTAATAATAATAGACGTGGGACTGCCGGACGGAAATGGTGTAGACCTGTGCAAAGAAATAAAAAAACAGCACGATATACCTGTGATTTTCCTAACAGCTATGAGTGAAAAAACAGACGTAATAAAAGGACTACTGGCTGGTGGAGATGACTATGTTACCAAGCCGTATGACCTAGATGTGCTACTAGCAAGAATAGTGGCGCGACTGCGTAAATCTGGCAGGACAACAACACAGCGGATGATAGAGAATGTACAGCTAGACAGCATAAGCTGTATGGCACAGTGCGAGGGGCAGGACTTGCTATTGACAAAAAGAGAGTTTCTGGTGCTGTGGCTACTTGCTATGCGTCAGGGCGAGGTGGTACCAAGAGAAGAAATATACCGCTCTGTGTGGGGGAGCTCTGCTATGGAGGACTTTAATGCACTACGCACACTAGTATCACGCATAAAAGGTAAGCTGGTGAAGGTGGGGGCGCAGGTTAGTATAGTGACTAAACGCCAAGAAGGGTATATGCTAACGGTTGTGGAGTGATAAACCATAGCTAAAAAGTTAATAAAAAACACGCAAACAACAAACCTTACATTATTGCAAGGTTTGTTGTTTTTTGTTGAAATTATACTACACTTATACTATAATTGACATTATAGTTTAGTAGTATGTTTGTCTGAATTGCATTAATATTCTGGATAAATGAATGTATTATAAGTGATAAAGTGGCTTGTAGTAAAGGTTTGCATTTATTCGGCGACTAAAAATCGGCATTATGATACACGATACAGATGATAATAATGACAGCATATTTTTGGTGATATTAACTACTGATGACCAGACATAAGACGAAAAAAGCGAGATAAAACGACAAATTACACAGGAGCAAATTTGACATTTTGGTAATAATATTCTTGCGTAAAGTATGATTTTGTGATACAATTATACAGTAAAAATGTTGAAAAATGTCAAAAATGTTTAAAAATGTACAGGCAAGAGGAGGTTATGCGAGTGGCAGTTTATGAAAGAATTAAGATAGCGTTTGAAGAAGGTAACTATGATGAAGTGGCAAACATTTTGTTTCCAAATGAATATACAAAACTTTGCGTTGAGGAACTGAGTGAGTGTAGAAAAATATTGGATGAAATACCTGAGGAAGTGCTCGCTGGCTCTGAGAAATTCTGTGTTATACTAGCTACATGGTGCTGGGATAATAACGAGATAGCAAACGGAAATAAGTGGTACACAAACATAGTACTGATGAGGGATTCTGCAAAAGAGAATAGCCCAGAAAAGAACTATCTTCGCTACATAGCTGCTTTGCTGAATGTGAGAGCACCACATAAGAATAACGCCCAGCTAATGCAGAGCCTTGCAATACTATATGATGAGTTCCTAAGAACTTCTGCTAAAGCACGTGATATTTTGCCGACTAATGGCAACCCAAGCGTGCTACGTGGCGCTAAGGATTTGTCCGACCTTGCTATGAACTACCGTGCAGTATATGGCATACTAAAGCCTGTACTTACTGCTATGTCAGCAGATGAGGGCGTAAGCGTGTTTGGCGCAGCCGTTGCCGAGATATTATACGAGAAAAACAAGCTACGTGCCGCACTAGAGGAAGCAAAAAATGCGCAGGAAACAACATCGGACGAGATACTATTTGCTGCTATAGCGCAGTATGTAAGGACAAGCAGACTGGACACAGCATGCGTGGGAGCAACAACACTACTAAGCCAGTATGACGAGAAAATTATGCAATCTGGCAACCATAATATAATAAAAAATTACGGGGCACTAAAAGTTAGGTTTGCTATGGAAACGGGCGACACAGCTACGGTATCTGCATGGGCGGAGGAGAATAAATCTCTCGCAAATTCACGCAACCTAGTGGAGCTGTACACAGTTATAACACTGGCAAAAGCTTACATAGCCTTGGAGCAATATGCAGATGCGGTAAGCCTGCTACAGACAGTGATAAACTCAATAGAAAACCTACACAGGCCACTGGATATGGCAGAATGCTTGGTGAGCTGTGCAGTTGCACATAGCCTAATGGGTGCGAGCGAGCTTGCTATAGAAAAACTGGATAGGGCTATCGCTATAACAAGAAAATACGAGTATGTGAGAGTATATGCAGATGCTGGTAATGCCATACTGCCTATACTGAGTGAGTATGTGCAGAACAAGGCTGGGGATAAATACCTAAAAGCAATATGTGATGCAAGCTATAGGTTCTCTGTTATGTACCCAACTTTGTTTGTTAAAGGTGGTGTAGCACCGGAGGAAGCACCACAAATACCAGATGCAGTAGAAGAGCCAGAAGAGACAGTAGCCCAACCAGATGTGATAGAGGAAACACAGGTAGAAACTACGGAAGAAGTGGTTGCCGAAGCAGTAGCGCCTGAGCAGACAGAAGAAACTGTGGAAACTGTAACAGAAGAAACAGGCGAGCTACTAACAGAACAAGAAATAAACGTACTAAACCTTTTGAATGACGGAAAAAGCAACAATGATATAGCTGGTGCGCTAAGTGTTAAGGCGAATGTCGTTAAAAACATCATTAAAGACATTTTCACTAAAATGGGCGTGAAAAACCGTGCAGAGGCAATTTCTGTTGCAAAAGAAAAGGGCTATATTGAGTAATATCTATATAGTGTAGGGACGTTGCTTTATAAATCTCTATAACTATATTTACTATTATATTATAATTAATTTGGTAGTGGATATAGTTATTTTGTCCCAGAGAATGAGAATGGGGGTGGGGGTAAGTGCAGGAACGGCACAATGAAAACGATAGAGAAAATATAAAAGACGATAAAGCTTTTACCGAAACTTATCAGCGACTAAGCTCTCCCATACACCAAGTATTCAGCCACTTTAGCGAGCATAGAAAAGTAGAGGGCTATATAGAAAATGCAAATGTGCCAGACTTTATAGGCTGTGATAGACTGCTGAAAATGGATAACCTCTTTGGTACTGTGCAGATGGGCTATGACCCCAAAAAAGACCGCTCTTTTATCTATGCAAACATCAAGACATCTATATTTGACACCGCGGCATCACGCTATAAACATACAATGCAAGAAGACACAATGCGCAGAAACCCAAAGTCGGGCACGCAGAATGTTCTGCATAGCTCAAAAAGGCGTGAAGATGCTGCTGTTATTATACATAAGGCAGAGAATAAACCTTGGACGGAAAATTCCATAGCGCCGTACTTGCGAAAAGTAAACCAAGGCGCACTAAGAAAAACAATGCCTTTCCTACTCAGGGACGAGGATATGGAGCAAAGAGAAAAGCTAAAAGCCGAGAAAAAAGAGCTTGATAGAGTACAGCAAGATGCAATTAACTCTGGTACATTTGATGTACTAGAAGAAATAAGAAAATCCCATATGGAAATAATATACGAGGCAAACACAATACAGAGCTTGCTACTAAAAAAAATGCAGCTTAGCAGATGGTTTTTTAGAAGACTGAACTATTCTATAGATATACAAAAGCAGGAGATGTTTGCGTATTATGCTAGCCTAAAACGTCAGCGCAATGCAAGCACGGCAGAGGTTATAGACGATGCACCACCAAAGCCACAGGGTAAACCAGATAACGAGGAGAACGAATACGAATGAGTAATGCGGCAGTGTATAAAAAAGAATATGATAATGCACTGCTACAGTTTGGTGCACTATGTGCCGACAACAGGGCACTTGCAGTTAGTATGTATAACAATGGCTTTTTGGAGCAAGAGGAAGCGCAGAGTATGCGTGCAATGGCAGACTTGCTTAATCTTGACCGTAATGATATCATGCTGACTGCATATTACCTATATATGCTTAGTATAAAAGGTGTAGTGCCAACAAAAGAAGAATATTTTGCTATGTGCCATAGTTTGGGGCGTAGCACAGAGAGCGCACTACCACTTTCGCTCAGGTGGAGCAGTGGCAGGATAGAGCTAAGTGCTGTTTGTAGGGATTTTTTGCTAGCAAGACAGCCAGAGCTACCACAGGGTGTGGAGCTCTATATACCAATAGAAGAAACCGTCCTACACAATAATGACATACTAGAAGACATAGTGGCATTTGTGGGGAGATACATAGGTGCTGGAGCTTATACACCGGCGGCAATGCTACTGCGTGGGGAGCAGGGCAGTGGAAAAACTTTCTTGCTAGAACAAGCAGCATACAGGCTGGGTGGAGCACTGCTAACTATAGCACCACAGGTAGATGTTTCTCAGGGGGAGATATTACTAGCAAGCACATTGTACAACGCATTTCCATATATAGCAAACTACGACAATAACAGGAAAACACAGGTAGAGGCACTGCAAAAATACATTGGGCTAGTGTTTATAGACACACAGAAAAACCTGGTGCCAAGTGGTGATTTTATATGTAGCAGGGAGCTACAACCACTGGATTTTGCACAGAGAAAAACAGCTTTTGAGCTACTGGTGCCCAGCCTTGGAGATAAAACAACAATGGCGGCAGAGCTACCACTGAGCATAGCACAGATAATGTCAGTAGTAGCGTGTGTATCCGCAGAGAGCATAATAGATGGTGGAGATATAAGCACTAGGGCGCTAAAAATAGCTCTAGCACAGAACACACCAAACTTTGATGGTGGTGCAGAGCTGTTATCCACTAACAAGACACTTGCAGACATAGTGCTACCACAGCAACAAATGGATATGTTAACTAATATCTGTAGCTTTGCACAGAACCACAGCAAGATATATGATAGCTGGGGTTTTGGTGAAAAGATAGCATATGGAAAAGGGATATCGGTGCTGTTTTATGGTGCTAGTGGTACAGGAAAAACACTGGCAGCAACAGCAATAGCAAACGAGATAGGAAAACCACTCTACAGGGTGGATTTATCACAGGTTACCAGCAAATATGTGGGTGAAACACAAAAGAATATCGGCAAGATTTTCGACACAGCACAGAGAACAGGGTGCATACTTTTCTTTGATGAGGCAGACGCACTATTTAGTAGGCGTAGCGACGGTGGAGATGCACAGGATAAATACTCGAACGGAGAGATAGCCTACCTACTGCAAAAGACAGAGCAGTTTGAGGGCATAACAATACTAGCAACAAATCTACTGCAAAATTTCGACGAAGCATTTAGGCGCAGAATAGGCTTTATGATTAGGTTTACAATGCCAGATGTGGCGCTAAGACAAAGACTATGGCAAAACATTTTCCCAGTGGCTGCACCATGCGATGAAATTGATTTCGACTTTTTGGCAAGAGAGTTTGAGCTCTCTGGTGCTGGGATAAAAAACAGTGCTGTGTACGCAGCATTTCTAGCGGGGGCAAGTGGGGATAACATTACGATGAGGCACGTAATACTAGCTGTGAAAAATGAGTACGATAAGCTAGGCAAAACAATACCACACCAAGTAATACAAATGTATTTACCATGAGGAGGCATATAGGAATGAGTTTATTCAAAAAAGCAACATCTTTTTTCCTTGCAGTTGTTATGACAGCAGGTATGTTGTCGCAAAATTTTGTGATGCAGGCAAGTGCAAACGAAAATGTAATACAGATTAATAACGGTGAGGATTTTATGATGTACCTCAACGACGGCGATACTGGTGGTTTTGAGGATGCATCGCTAACATTTGAGCTGAATGCTGATATAGAAGTATCGCCGAATGCATTCTCTAGTAGTAATCCCACAAGAACTCTAAGTGCAACACTGAATGGTAATGGACATACTATTGTGCTGACACAGGGTAATTATGTAGGCAGAAACAATGTATATTCCACCCACTTTGCAGGCCTTTTCCATGAGATAAAAGGTGAGCTAAATGACGTTAGGTTTATTGTGGAAGAGGGTAATGGATACACAACTCCGTTTAACGATAACGATGCACAAACAGGGAGTGAAGAAACTACTTCTTTTGGCTTTGTAGTAGGCATAATGCGAAATGGCTCAAAAATAACCAATTGCTCTGTAGAGCCTAATGTAGATGGACTTGCATCTATATCTTTTTCGCGTAACCAAGACCATGCTGCTGATAATATCAACATGGGTATGATAGCAGGTACTATGCAAGCAGGTGCAGTAATAGAGAACTGCTATGTTGGTGATATTACCCTGAACTTTGCAGAAGGTCGTACAGATAACGGCTTTGAAATAAATATTGGTAGTATAGTAGGCGAAGTGAGTGGTGGACAGATAATAGGCTCACTAATTGATGATGTAGACTACCAAATTACATATCAAACTAGCAACAACTCCGCAACAGCGATGAATGTAGGCTCACTTTTTGGTAAAGCAGATAGTGCTACAGAAGTACGTGACTGTATAGTGAACAATAACTCTGAGTTTGGTGTTACTGTTAGCTCATCTGGTACGGGTTCTAACGAGGAAAGTGCACTATCACTAAGCTTTTTGGGAGAGAGTGATACAAATGATATATATAAGGGATATTTATATGCACTAGGCAATAGCTCTACAGGTGGTTACAATATAAGTGGTATGGCAAGCGACATGGCTGATAAACGCTATACCTCCGTACAAGAAGCAATTAATGACCCCACAACAAATGTAGTTAATATCAATACTAATGACATAGGACTGAACTGGCAAAAAGCGCCATCGCCTAGTATGACTTTTGATAGCGACTATAACTTAACCATAGACCAAAGTGCAGATAAAAACAAAGAATACAAAGACTATGACCTAACAATAGGCTATGAGGTAATGGGGCAACTAGCATCTCCAGACGCGCCAGATGCATCACTTGCTACAGGCGTTGCTTCTGTTAATGGTGTAAAAGTATTTGCAGATGAAAACACACTAGGTAATACAACACTACAGGCTGGTACGTATGACCTTTCTGCACTTGTAGACGGCGAGTACTTGGAGAACGTACCAAGTGACCCAAATATTATATGGTCGGTAACTCCTGCCAATGCAACAAAAACCACATCTTCTAATGCTATGAAAGCAAACGTTGATAATGGAATACTATCGCTGACTATTGAAGAAAACGGAACTGATGCAGTGATTGAGGAAAGTACGGTAAAAGAATTTGCACTAACATACCGTGCAAATGTGGCTGGAATATCAAAAAGTGAAACAATACAGTTTACATTTACGCACAAAGTATTAGATTTTGACACAGACATTGACACGTCTTCGTATGAAGTGCTAGTAGGTGGTAGCAAGGCAACACTGAATAACGGCATATATGGACCATATGCAATGCACCAAAAGAGCGATGGTGATATGTTGTCCACAGACACGTTTGAAATAACAGTAGAAAGTGATTTTATAGCGTCGCTGGGTAGCACTGCACCAGATATCACATACCAAGCAATACTTAGTGGTAACGGAGTATCTTCGGTGAGCGTTACTAATACTGGGTACGGTGTACAATTAATAAAAGAGTCAAACTCTAAGTGTACGCTAGTTATAGACCCAACACAGTGGAACAGTGCATACACTGATATTGTTATTAATGCAGAAAGCGGTGGAACAACTATAGAAGCAAGCGAAGTTATTTCGCTAATAAAAGCTTATCCTACACTAGGGCTGCAAACAAGCAGTGTGGACTTGAGCTATAACGAGCTAAATGAGAGCTCACAGGTGGAGATAATACCAACTGTTACATATTCACAAGGTGGTAGAGCGACTACATATACTGGTATGGAACAAATATCTATGCTAGGTGAGCTGGATATTACTTTTAATTTTAATAATATACCTAGTGAATGTATAACTTATGATGCAGAAAGTGGTATAGTTACCCTGACACCTTGGATAAAATTTGGCGATGGAAGTACTCCAGAAGAAACTTTCTCGGTGAACACAAAATTTACAGCAAAATATGGTGAAGAAGTAGGAGTACCTCTTTACGAAACATTGTTTGTAAACGTTACACTACCAAGTGTTAGCGACTTTATTATAGACCAGCAATATGATGACTATGGCTACTACTCGATGAGTGAATCCAGTTCAATCATATACAAACTCTATGATTTTATACACTTGATTAATGTAGAGCCTATTATCACAATAGGCAACAAAGAATATAGGTTTAGTGTAGAAGAACGTTACTATGATGATATAGCGTGGCTAGACGTAGACTCAGACAACTCTTTACAGGATTCTTCGGTATCACTTGAACACAGCCAGCATAGTGATTATATGCTACAGAGCGTACTTAGAACTAGGATGCCTTTAAGTTCTTTAAATGGACGAGTACCATACTGGTGGCAGATGGAGTACGAATATTATGTGCGTTTAGATGGATATAGCAATGGTGAAATAGAGTTATTTGATAAAGCTACTGGTGAAATAGTGACTTGGAACTATACTGGAACGCCAACTGGTGTCGAAGTAGACCCATATTATGTCACACTTATAAGCCAACGAGAAACAAGAATGGCATCACCATCTACTTTTTCACTGATACCAGACGGTGGAGACACACAGGAACAAGGCTTTGATGGATATGTAAAAGTAACAGATGATGGCTTGTACATAAACGAGAGCTCAACTATCCAGAAATACAGCCTAGATATGAAAGCAGACACTGGCGAGCAGTTTGTTTATGCAGTAGTGGATAAAGATGATGTATGGGAGGGTGGACTTCCACCAGGTGTATCTTATGAAACTTCTAGCGACCTAGAAGATGATGATGTTACACTTGATGAAGACCAGTATATATACATTGCTACCGAGCAAATAAACACTACCACACATGAGAGAAGTAACTTTGTAGTTTATGAGGTTGCTGACGGAATTGTAAGTATGGTAGACGAGCTAAGTAATGTAAATGCAGAAGTAGGCACTAGCGTAGAGACATACAGAACAACGCTTACTGCAGATAGCTTTACCGGTGATATCTACACACTAGCATTTGACACTGTGCGTAGCGTGGCAGAGTCCGACGTAGCAGCAGAGGATAGACGTGACCTGAAAAAAGGTACGCTTATTACTGCCGAGCTAATACCTGTGGACTATGTTGACAAGTTCAAAGCTGGCGATATTATCTACGAATATGTGCTAATAGAGGGCGCGTTAATAAAACCGATAACAAGCCCTACAACTGAACAAAAAATACCTGTGGGTGGAGAGATAGAAATAATCAGCTTGCAAGGAAAAACTATATACTTCTTGTTGCAAGATGGAGAAACACCTAGCAGTGGAAAACTAACAATCGAGAGCATGACAAATGCGGTTGAGTGGGGCACAGACGAAGATGATCTTACTAATATATCTGCATCTACAAGCTACCTAGGCAAGCTATATAGCAGCACAGATAATGCAGAAGTACCGTTCTTTGATGACTTGCGCTCACTAGAAATACAGGCGTACACAGCAGAAGGCGTAGACAAGAGTGAAACAGCAACTTTCTTGTACACAGACACTGAAAACCGTACACCGGACAATATAACACCGTCGCTGTATTTTGGTAACTCGGCAGGTCAAACAAGCAAGCACATAAGCGGTGTTAAGTATGCAAGGAACAATCTGTTCTTCCAAATAAAAAACCCAGAGGCACAGTTCTATGATACAACTGACTTTACAGTAAAGTATAAAATAACAGATTTGAACAGTGAAGCACCAACAGCAGATGATTTTGGTGATGAAACATATGATAATGGTGATGAATCTGTAACAAGGGACAAAACACAAGCAGGCTTTACTGTGTATATTTATGTAGAACCACTGGGCGAGGAAGGCCAAATAACAGCATATGATGTTTACTTCCTAGACTCATTCGCAACACCTACTATTGAATATGTATATGTGGATGATGAGCAAACACCAATAGCACTGGAAACAGTGAAAGACGGCTACTATGTACCACCAAATGCAGAGCTTACACTAACACTTGCAGATACTGATATAATCGATAGTATGAAACCAAGAGTGTATAACAATGCGTGGGAGAAAAACGAGAATGGTGCGTGGGAGCTAGTGGAGGGAACAACACAGAGCAGGGTGGAGCTAAGTAATGGTATTCAGTATAGCGTGCCACTTATTCAGTACGATTTTATCGATAGCCTAACGGATACAGCGTATGAGTGGAAAACCTATTCACAGGAAACACCGCTGATATACGAAGAAGCTTTTAGTAACATAGCTACAGAGATAACCGAGCCACAAACAGCAGAGGTAATAACAATACCATCGACATATGTAGCAAATGATACTGTATACCTTGCAGTTAAGATGACCGATGTAACAGGCGATAAAGATGGTGAGCCTATTGTCATAACTATGAAAATACAGCCATCAGCAACAGCGCCAACATTTACACCAGCTAGTGGCGAGCAAGTATCTGTAAATGATAAAATCACTATACACTCCACAGAGGGTAATACAGAGATATACTATAATTTTGATACAAGTATACAGATAACACAGGAGATGGTAGAAGAGGCAAGGCTATTATATGCTGAGAACTCAAACTATGTGCCACCGCAGGAGGATATAACAGCACTAAGGAGATACACAGACCTATCTGGTATTACAGTAACATACAAAACAACAAACTTTAATATACAGGCAGTTGCTGTTTCTCCGCTAAACTATAACCCTAGCAATGTAAGGTACTCTGTAAATACTACAGGCGGTAGCTACCAGTCCCCAATAAAACCACTAACACAAGCAGAGCCACCTGTGGCAAGCCCAGACCCAAAAGTTAATGACTTGCTTGCCAAAAATGAGCAAATAAGCCTAACAACAGACCTAGAGAATGCGTTTATTTATTATACAATTAACGGCACATCTCCAGACCCTGTTAAGTACGAAAACTTGCTTGCAGATGGCAATGTAGAAGAACTAGAACTACTCTCAACTAAACGTATAGCCACTAGTCAGACAATTAGCATGACACCTGATAACACTGGGCTGTGCATAGTAAGAGCAGTGGTTAGCCAGCCAGATGTAGCGCTAATTACAAATGCACCAAGTGATGTAGTTACATTTACATATAGGCTAGAAACAGCAGAAGCACCTACCATTAACCCACCAACAGCATACTCACCAATGGCACCTGATGAAGAAGCGATAGACGCAGTAGTGTTACCTGCTGGTGCAAGTATTTTCTTGACAGCAACACAGAACAACTCGGATATCTACTATGCTACAGGCACATACCAGCCAGAGGTTACAGTTAATGATGATGGTACGATTACACTGGGTGCAAACACATTCCTATATGACCCAGAGCAAGGAATAACAATGCCGTACGAGGGCAGTAACTTCTTTGTTAGCGTGCTACAGTACTCCAGAGAGCACCCAACACTACCTGTTTTTGCACCAAGCTCACTAAGAACATATACATATGTAAGAGCAGCAGATGTATTTGCACCTGTATTCTCACCTGTGGGCGGTATAGTAACAGCCGGCACATCTGTGGAGCTAAGCTCAAATAACCCAGAGGGCACAAAGATACTATACAATGTATTTTATGACAGCGTAGCAGAAGACGCAGAGCTAGATATAACAACAGCAAAACTATATGACCCAGAAGAGCCAATACTAATAGACCGTGACCAAACTATACTAGCAATGGCAGAGAATGGTGGAGCATATAGTGCAACAGAAAGACATGTATATACACTAGCAACACAGCTAAGCGCACCTACAGCATCACTAAAGAGTGGCTCTATAATATACTCTGGATACACACTGGAGCTAGGCGCAGATGCAGGCTCAAACATAGTGTATACAAAAGATGGTAGCGACCCTAGCGACCCAGCAAACACAGCTACTTTCTATGGTGATGAAGTTGTTATTGATGGCAAAGAGGGCGACAGCGTAACAGTACGTGCGTACTCTACAGAAACAGGATTTACACCTAGCGTGGTTTCCACATTTACATATGTAATAGTAGATGATGATGACCTGCTACGTGCAACACCTACATCAGATAGCGATGAAACATACAGAGAGGGCACAACAGTATCACTATCCACTGGCGTTACTGGTGGCGAAATTTACTACACAAGAAATGGTGATGACCCAGTAGAGGACGGCAGAGAGGGCACAACAGTTTCTCTTATTGGTGACCCAGGCGAAACAATCACTATAAAAGCAGTAGTAACACTGGACGAAGATAACATAGAGTCCAATAGCTCACTGGTGAAGATATTCACATATACACTAATGGATAGGAGCATAGCACCGTCAGCGTCCATACCATCTGGTGCTATAACACTGGACGGCGCACAGGTATCACTGGTAGCGTCATCTGGTAGCAATATATTCTACACAACTAATGGAAATGACCCAACAACAAGCAGTATGCTATACACAGGGCCTATAACTGTTAGTGACTCTATGATACTAAAAGCTATAGCGGTGGAAGAAGATAAAGAAACCAGCAACATAGCTACATATGTATACACTGCGGCAGATGATGTATCTGCACCACAGACAAATACACCAAGCGGCATACTAGAAACAGGCACAAAAATAACTCTATACTCCGCAACAGATGGTGCAAGGATATACTATGCAACAGATGGTACAGTCCCTAGCGAAGATAATATTGGTAGTTTGTTTGAATACACAGTACCTATAACTATTAGCAGACCTGTTACCATATCGATGATTGCTATAAAAGAAGGTCAAAACCCAAGCCAAGTGAACTCTGTGACATACACAGTTACAGACCCACCAATACCAGAGGAAGACGACCAGACAGAGGTAGACCTAGCAATAACAAACACCGATATGCTAGAGAGCAGACGTGACTTTACAGACCAAGACGCAGGCCCAAGCTTTGATGGTGTTGTGCTACAAGACCCAGTAAACAAATCTATAGTTTCTGCAGAAGAAAATATCATACCAAAAGATACAGAGCTGATATCGGCAACAATGATAGCTACACAGAGCGAGCAAGACTCTGTAAGCACACAAAAAGAAGACTATAAGATTGTGCAGATGTATGATATCTCGCTACAAAATGCTACAGGCAATATAACACCACAGGGCGATATAGAGGTTGGACTACCTATACCTGCGGACTACCAAAATGGCCTAGTAGAGATATGTAGCATAGACAGCGATGGTTCTATAGAGTTCTTGCCTACTCGCCGTTCTGGTGGTATAGCATATGCAGTGGTTGATGATGTAAGCAAGTATGCTATAACAGTGCCAGTGCTAGCAGAAGATGATAATACACTAAGAAACCTAATAATATATTCATCTATAGGCGCAGTAGCACTAGCAGTAGCTGTAATGACTGTAACTGCGAAGAAGAAAAAAGGCACAGTAGCGGACGACGAATAACAAATTGCCGATAAATTATTAAGAGAAAGAGGAATGCCGAAATGCTAAATAGAAAGTACTATCCATTTGAGCGTAACAGTTATTATTTTGGTAAACTATTAACAGCAAAAGATTTCGAGTCAGAACAAAAATATTTCAATGATAAGCGTCGCTTTATCAATAGGCTAAATGGAGCAAATGGTATTGTTGCAGGCCTTGGTGTTATCCATGCAGATGATGCATCTATAGTTATACAAGCTGGTTGTGCATTTGATGCATCTGGCCGTGAGATAGTAGTGCCAGAAACTAAGGTTGTAAAACTTTCTACCATCGAGGGTTACACAGAGCTTACAACATCTACAGCATATTTGGGCATTAGCTACCGTGAACAGCCAACTGATAAAGTATATGCTGTTATGTCACAACAAGCAGGCGCAGAGGACGTTCATAACAAAGTGTTTGAGGACTACACACTAACACTTATTGACGAATCTCTTGCAGAAAAAGTAGAAGAGCCGATTGATGCATATATCAAACGCCACGTGCTTTTCTCCGACGGAGATATAGAGGTAGTGCAGTATATACCAAAATATATACCTGTATCCGACTATATGATAGTGAAAGCAGAGATACGCAAAATAGGCAGTGGCTCTGGCGAGTATTCTTTCTGCTACAACCTACTAGCGCCAGCTTTCGAGAGCGAAACAGGCGAGAAAAATATACAAATAGGTGGCAATAACATCAAGCTATCATATGGTGATGTGCAGACATTCTCATATACACTTATACCAGAAAGACATATTTGGGGCGCAAATGGCACAGTGGGGCTAACAGCAGAGAACCTGAATATACAAAAAAATGGCGAGGTGTTCCCACTTAACGAAACATTTGAGATGCTTGTAAAACCTGTAAACAGCAGTGTAGAAGAATTCTATCTATCGGAGTACTACAATACTCCGATGGATAAGACACTGGAAGAAAAATATGACCAACGTCTATGGATTGCAAAGCTTAGCCTGATAAGACAAAAAACACAGATTATACTTGATAGTGTTGCACCACCACCTTTTGACCAATATGCATATAACTCACAACAGCTAATGCTACTACGCAGGCTGGAGGCATATTACCCAACAAATGGTATGGCACAAAAATCTGGCGAGGCAAATGTAGCAAATTTTGCAGAGTCAAGAGTAGCTACACAGTCCAGCGCAGAGAGACGTGCAACAAGTGGCGTGTTTGACCTAACTATAGGGCTGGACCACGACCAAAGACAAGCGATTTTCTCACACGAGATAATGCATGGACTAGGCAAAGGACCTGTATTTGTACAGGTAGCACCAGAGTTTATAAACACAGGTGAGCCAGGCAGAGAGAGCAGTGAGATTATACTTGGCGAAACAGATATTTTTGATGGCGAAAACACCAGCACAGAAAAAGTACACAATATGAGAACTGCTGTAAAAGTTCTACCACAGAGGGGTACTTTTGTTGTTGGCGCAAAACTGGGCGAGGCTACAGGGCTGATAAGTGTGCGTATACGCTGGTTTGCTTTCCGTGCAGATGAAATAAACGAGAACTTTAAACCAACAAACGACAACAAGCCATACATACTTGTAAACCCAGACACAATAGTGCTAAAACCAAAAGATACAGCACATATATCACCTATATTTGTCAATATGCCTACAGAGGCGTGCAACTACCGTGTGATAGACCCACAAGGTGGCACAATTGACCAAAATGGTGTTTACACAGCACCAGCAAAAGAGGGCGTATATGAGATTTGTATAGAGGCTGTTAGCAATCCGCTTATATTTACTCATGCATTCATCATTGTTTCTCAAAAGAAAAAAGATGAAGAATAAGCAGCAACATACACAGTATTTTGTAATTAATAAAGTAAGTGATATAGGTACTAATCTATATGATGTAGCAGTAAGTAGGTGATCTAGTATTTTCCAAGTATTAAATATGGATTTGCATATAATGCGAACAGTTATAAAAAATAACATTAATGAAATATCTGTATGCGTGGATAAAAAGCGTGAAAGCGGTAATTTCTACACTGTTATTGCAATAACGGACGAGAAAATGCGTCGTGAAGTGGCTCGCCTAGTTAAGGGTGAGGGGCTGTTTTCCAAAAATAGAGATTTCATAGGCTCGTTTACATATGAAAACAGCTTCTGCCTAGTTTTCACCTATCGTGATGAGGTTCGCCTTAGCGATAGAGAAGCTTTTGTTGCAAATACCTTTGTCAAAAGAAAAGATATAGCATCTTCGTTTGTTATGGCGTGTATAGAAACAAACTGCAATGGTGCTGTGGGCGAATTGCTTATTGATGACAGGAATATTAATGTGGGAACTGATAACAGAATTCAGTTTAATTACTTTCTGGATTTTGCAAATTATAAAGAATCTGCATCGGACGAGGGCTTCTTCTCTATGCTGTCAGAATATGTATACGGTGTGCTATCTCGTGAGTATCAGCTAAAGTATGATAACAATGTAGAGGCATACCCAGACGAGATAAATGCCTTTCACAAAAAATTATACAGAAGCGGGTTCAATAGCTACAACCAAATTTTGACTTTTATAAACTTGATACCGGACAAGCCAACAGAGAAAGCAACAGGTATCAAAAGGATATGGAGAAAAATAACATCGGCTATGCAATGGGCAAAAGCAAACTCTACTACGCTGTTTTTGGCGCTGATAGTAGTTGTTACAATAATCTATTTGGGGTATCAGATTATTGCTAGAATGTCGGTGTCGCAAGATATCGACGAGAACACAAACTATAGTGGCCTATACACCATAGGCGATGTATATTTGGGTGACGAAGACCTGTAGATAGGGTAAATAATATTAAGATGTGGATGGTAGTAAGATGGCAAAAAAAAGTAACATTATTGGGATAGTTTTTGCGATAATTGCATTATCTATTTCCATAGTGCAGTGTGCAATACTTGCACCAAAAGAGATAGACAATGTAGTTAATATAGCCACCGCAGGTAATGGAACAGCCTTGTTACTGCAAGTCGAGCAAGAGGAATATGCGTTTGACTTGATAGACGAAAACGGAGTGTCACAAAAAAGGCTGGATATACCACTATCTTCTGGTGGAGAAAATACAATAATAAGAGATTTTGCAATAAATACAGATAACGAAGTTTACTTAATACGAGAGTACACAGACTCCATTACAGGCGACTTTTTGCGACAGGACCTAGAAGTATATGACTTTGACTCTCTATTCCCAAGACTGCTAGCAACTGTGGCACTGGACGATAATGCCGACTTGCGCTATAAATGGGTTACAGCTACTGGCTCTGCTGTGCTAATGGCAGAGAATATAGCAAGTGACAAGATAGTGCGTGTAGCATATGACACAGAGTCGCTAACAACTGTGGCAAACCCAAAACCCAGAAGCACCAGAATATATGACATAGACCCAGACGAGGGTGTTTATGATGTAATTACAATGTCTGATAAAATAGCTATAGCTACACAGTCTGGTAAGGTGTTTGTGGGCACAGAGGATATGGAAGCAGTACAGATTTACCCACCGCAACGCCAGCTAGATATGCTGATGTACCCTATGTTTATAGCACAGGGAGAAGGCTCGGATATATATATGGGCGAGCAGGAGTCCGGCGATATCGTTAGTCTGGATATAGAAACTGGCGCAACCACAGTGCTACTAGAGAGCATAAAGAGGTTTACAGGAATAGACAACTACTCCCCAGAAAATGTACTGATGATGTCTATGATAGATACGCTAAACTTTGCAAGCGTTGTACGTAATATAGAAACAGACTATTACAGCGTGCTACTGGTGGATAACGATGTTAGAGCAACCATAGACGAAATCACAGATAATGTGGTAACACTAACAGGGGATGTACTGGTAAAATTCATAGTTTATTTCCTTGCTATGCTACTTGTATACTGGGCGATAGATATAGTAATAAAACAAGTACGATCTAGCAAAACTATACTACTAAAGCTGATTTTTGCATCTATACCACTGCTGATAGTAAGTTTTGGGCTGTTTGGTATCTTTAGCTATTCCAGCTACAGCGACTCTATAGAAATAAACTTTGAGATGAGGGTAGCGGACGAGGGCAACTTGCTAAGAGCACTACTGGGTGAGGAAAGTTTCCATAATATCAAGTTCCCTTATGACCACACAAGCGATGACTATATGTATATACAAAGCCAGTTTGAGAAACGTGATGTATTTGCAAGAACAGCGTTTTATGAGGATAGGGAGCTGTATATAGGTGTGGATGAGGACCTACCTTGCTATTATCCGTTCGACCTAATAGGCAATAGTGAGCTGAGAGAGCTGTACACACTGGCAGCGTATGACGGCGAGCCACAAACAGCAGTGATAGAAGACTATATGGGTAAGAGAATAACTTGCGTAACACCTATAGGTGGTGCAGACGGTAGCTCGGTTTACCTAATAGAAGTAAGCGTGGATTATGAGAACCTATCACAGTATACAGATACATTCTTGTGGCAATATATTATTGTTGCAGTGATATTTATAACAATAATCAGCCTGCTACTAATATTTGTTTTTGGCAACGTGCTAAACCCACTAACACAGATGAAAGCAGTTATGGAAGAGTTTGCAAAAGGCAATAGACGTGTAAGGCTTGCAACAGAAACAGATGACGAGCTATCCGATGTATCCAGAGTGTTTAACAAGCTTGCTAACGACATTGATGTGCAGATATATGAGCTAAAAGGTGTCAGCGAAACATATTACAGGTTTGTGCCACAGAGGATTTTCCAGCTACTGGGCAAAGAGCAACTAGCAGATATAAACTTGGGTGATAAAATATCTGGCGAGTACAATGTACTTACTATAGACCTATCACTTGCATACAAAACTCTATCCACAGAAACACTCCAAAAAATAACAGACCATTTCTTTAATATAATGGAGAATGTGTGCAACCAGTACGACGCTACAATGCTATCTGACAGGATAGACTTACAGAACATGAAAATCATATGCCGAGAAGGTGGCGAAACAGGTGTTAATATAGCACTTGCAGCCCTTGCACAGATAGATGGATATAACGCAACTGTGGGGCTACAACAGCGTATGAGCGTGCAAATGTTGCTACATAGAACAGAGATACTATATGCGATAAGTGGTAACGAGGAGTGGTATGTACCTACTATCCTATCCGATGACCTAAACACACTAACAGCAGAGATGGACTCTATAAGGGAATACTCTGCAAGGCTGATTGTAACAGAGAGTGCATATGCGACTATACAAACAGATAGATACTACCATAGGGGCATAGGCCACCTAGTATCCGATATAGACAAAGATATGCTACTGTATGATTTCTATGATAGCAGTACACCGGAGATAATACAGCTTATAAACAACAGCAGGCTGACATTTGATAAAGCAATGGAGCTTTACGAGCAAGAGCGTTACTATGATGCTAAGAACTTGTTTGCGCTAGTTCTACGTGAAAACCAATACGATAACGTAGCTAGAAACTACATATTCAGGTGTGAAAGCCAAGTGAACAACACCCAAACGGTGTAAGCTATAGTCAGAATGGAGCATTAATATGGATATAGGAAAACTGGTTTCATCAATAATAAATGCTTTTGTAAGGGCGATAACAGCCCCAGCTAGGAATGCATCACTGCGAGTTAGGCAAAAAACCAACCCGCACACAATGGCAAACAAACTAACAAAACCGATAACGGACAAGATAAATAAGTTCTTTAAATTCTAGTTTATAAAGTGAGGTGAGTGCCAAAAATGGAGGCAATAATAACTCTGATATTTTCATCGTTTAAAAGATTAACTACCGTGCTCACCAGTCCGTTCAGGATGATGCTCATTAATTTTCAGCGTCTGTTTAATATCAATATTATTACAGCTAAGCTGATATCCCCACTAAGCAAAAAGATTAAAGAGCTAAGCAAGCTAAGGCCAGAAAAATCAAGTGACTACTATTCTTTTGGCTCGGTACTGGTATATAAAAAGCTGTTTGCGACTATAACCATGGTGGCATGTGCTGCAATATTCATATATTTTATGATGTTTGCATCTCCCATACCAGAGCAGGCGGTAGAGAGCGAAGAAGTTATTACCCAAATCTCCTATGACTATGATGATATGGATATCAGCGAGTTTACAGGAGTAGCAAATATAAAAAGCTCTGATGGAAAAATAGTGTATACAGGTGATGTAAACTTGGGCGTATGCTCTGGTGAGGGCACACTGTATGACAGAGATGGAAACTTGCTGTATGAGGGTAGTTTCGAGAATAACAAGTACCAAGGCATGGGCACCAAGTATTACCCTAACGACACAATACAGTATGTAGGTGATTTCGAGAATAACCAGTTTAGTGGCTCGGGAAAAGAGTATGATGTGTACGGAAATATCGTGTACGAGGGCAGTTTTAAAGACGACGAGTACCACGGCACAGGAATGCTATTTAGCGAGACCAGTATAATATACGAGGGTGCATTTGCTAATGGTAACTACCACGGAGCAGGCACACTGTATAGCCCCAATGGCACTATAAGCTACTCTGGTGATTTTTACGAGGGCAAGCCACAGGGTGTGGGTACAATGTATAATTCGGCAGGAAAAGTGATATATACAGGCTCTGTGTATAATGGTGATATAAACCACAAGGCACTAATAAATGCAAGCCTTGCAGACCTTGACACCATGTTTACAGAAACACCAAAAATATACTACTCTAGCAACGACACAGTGTTTTTCTATGAGCAGGCAGGTGTGGTGATATCAACAGATGCAAAAATGATGGTGTATGAGTGGGAAAAACCACAGGACCCATCGGAAATAGGGCAGGGAGAATACTATATGCCTACTGGCGCTTCTCATTCATCGGAGTTTGCAAACCTAACACTGTCTAGCGCTGTGTACACACCAAAAACATATACACTGGCACCTATGCTATTTGCACCAGCGACAGGTAGTGACGATAGCAGTAGCTCATCCAGCGATGATGACGAAGAAGATGAAGATACAAGCACTACAAGTGGCAGTGTGGAAATAGATGAATATATAGCAGCACTGGAAAAACAGGCAGAGGCAAACAGCGCGGCTTTCCAAGAGTATATGAGTGCTATTATACAAATGCAAGAGGAGCAAAATGACCCTCAAGTACCTGATTTTGTAGATAAGAGTGTTACGCTATACTTTGAGATAGACAAGAATGTTTGGAGCTCGGAAGCAGAGCTGGACAGGTCAAAGGTGTTTGTTGATAAGGTAACAGTAATAAGCACTGCAAACCCCAGAGATATGCTACCAGATGTTATAGCGTATGACGAGAACTTCCCACCGTCGGTGGAGGACTGTGTCAGCATTAACTACATAAGAAAAACCGACTCTGCAGCGTTTAGCAACATAGCATTTGTGCTAGACGAGCAAAACAAGCTGTTTATAGAGCTTGCAAAAATAAACTATGCAGAGAGAATAATACAGGAGTCGTATATAGATGGTGAGTATACCTATATATTCAGCTACCAGCTAGACGACCCCAGCCAGTCACTCTACTATTCAATATCAAACTAAGGAGGTGCACTGTGGCAGATTTTTCAGTAATTTCTGATACAAGCGCAGCACTACTAAAGGTACTAAGAGAGAATTTATGCCCAGACCTTATACAGTCACCAGAGGCTATTAGCCTAGTATCACCAAACGACAAAAGCGGTGATTTCCAGCTAGGGTTATTTCTATATGATATGCAGGAGCTAAACGAATACAGGGCAAGCGGCCCAGTTAGGCGACTAAACAACACAGTAACACTGCCGGATAAAGCGTTCACACTATCATATATGCTATTTATGAACAACCACGCACAGATAGCATCTGGCGCAGAAACAGAGCAGAGGATACTGGGCAGAACTATACAGGCTATAATGGATAACCCTATCATAGATATAGCAAGCGCGCAAGCATACTCCGAGAACGAGGGCGACAGCATAATGTCATCTATAATAAACCCAAGTTACGAGGAGAAAAATAGGATATGGACATCTTTTTCTATGCCATATCAAATGTCGATATACTTTTCTGTTGCACCAGTTGTGGTTTCATCACGCACTAGTGGCAAGTTCACAAGAGTTGTCAGTGCAGAGTTCACTGCTGAGCAGATTACTGAGGAATAGTATAATGAAAGCTTGAAGGGAGGCGATAAATTTGTTTAGTAAAACTGTCAATTTTGCACTTATACTCTATGATGACTTTACGGGTAAACCTATAACTTTGGGCGGTCAGCTGTTCCATATTAATGACCGCTTGGTAAGGCCGATAGCAAAGCCCGAAGGTTTCTATGTATTTGCAGGGCTGCAAGGCGATGTTTTTGACGTTGTTATAACAGGCGGCAAGTATATGGAAGAGAAAATAAGAGTGGATATTACCACCCTGAAAAAGAGCAACCCTGTAGTGCCTGTTTATATGTACAGACGCTATCAAGCAGGCTTTAGTGACTGTGATTTTGTTCAAGGCGCACTAGCAC
Source organism: uncultured Oscillospiraceae bacterium (assembly GCA_964369345.1). Taxonomy (GTDB): domain Bacteria; phylum Bacillota; class Clostridia; order Oscillospirales; family Ruminococcaceae; genus Angelakisella. The sequence continues at coordinate 19,545 of CAYJFF010000012.1, read as the reverse complement.
CAAGAGCCATGGTATACGCACTAAAGCAGAGCAAAGCACCCATGAAGCTTGTGGCGATAAACAAAGTAAACGAGGACACAGCAGTTATGATGTCTGGATATTTCTATAAACCTGTGGAGCAACTAAATTTCTTTTTGGGCACGCAGGAAAAAGGAGAAATATTCCGCACACAAGAAATTTTACCTGATAAGTCCTACCTACTCACAGATGGTTTAGCAAAAAAACACAAATCTGGAGAAGCGATAACTAGGTTATACGCAACTCGCTGTGATGAGGACGGGAATTATTATATACCAGTAGATATCGGCGAAAAATCTTTTATCAAAACGGTTATATTCTATGAAAAGGAGGAGGAGAAATGGGGTTGCTCGTCTGCAATGGAGCTCAGCTAATGTGTAGCTTTGGACTTGCTCCATCAGCGTTGGTAATAACTCCGCAAAACAAAGTACTAAGCGGTACACCGTCTGCAAACATTATGGATTTTAAACCTATGATGAACATAATGCCTTTTGGTATGTGCACATCTATGGCAAATCCAACTGTGAGTTCCGCAACAGCTGCAGCACTGGGGGTACTGACACCTATGCCGTGCGTACCTGTTATTGCAGGGCCTTGGGCACCGGGCTCAGTCAAGAATTTAATAGCTGGGCAACCAGGACTCAATAATTCTAGCAAATGCCAGTGTGCATATGGCGGAATGATACAGATAATCAGTCCAGGACAAGTAAAAACAATGATAAGTTAATTAGCGACTAAACGAGTTGCTGAATAAAAAAATTTACAGAAGGAGGAAAGGTCACAGAATATAACGTGACCTAAACGAAAGATGGCAGAATATTTATCTCCGGGTGTGTATGTAGAAGAATTTGAATCCGGCATGAGAGCTATGGAGGGCGTGAGCACAAGTACAGCAGGTTTTGTTGGTATGGCAGAGAAAGGTGCAACTGCAGGTACACCTGAGTTCATCACAAGCTTTGCAGAGTATCAAAGAAAATTTGGTGGATATCTATCCGAGGCAGCTTATGGCGCTAACCGTTACCTACCATATGCAGTAGAGCAGTTCTTTGCAAATGGTGGTGCTCGTTGTTACATCATGCGTGTTGCTCCAGCAGACGCACAAGTAGCAAGAGGCGTGCTAAACTCTATAGTTATAAATGCTAAAAATGCAGGTAAATGGGGTAATAATATCACAGTTACTAGCACAGCAGCATCAAAAGCAAAAAGCCAAGTAGTAGCAGCAAACGAAGACGCAGCTGGCGCTATGGCATATACATTCAAAAATGCATCTGCATTCTCCGTTGGTGATACAGTAGCGTTTGTAGAGCGTGACAATGTTGTTGCGTACAACCGTGTATCCAAAATACAGGGCAACACAGTAAGCTTTGAGAACACTTTCGAGGCAGACTTGGTTGATGCATCTATCCAACCTAAAAAGTGGATTGAAAGCTGCGAAGCTAATGTAGAAGTTTCTTGCGGTGCTGATGTAGAAATGTACGAGTGCGTTTCTTTCAACCCACAAAGCGCAGATTATATCGAGAACAAAATGTCTCGCTCTGCTCTAGTAGACATCAAATATAGCGTGGTAGAGGAAATATTCCCTCCAATGCTTGTTCTTGCTGGTGATGCAGCAGCTAAAAAAGGCTCTCTTGCACTATCTGGCGGTACTGATGGTACTTGCAAAGCAAAAGACGACTCCATATACATCGGTGGCGGCGACACACCTGGCAAACGTACAGGTCTAGAAGCATTTATCGAAGTATCCAATGTTAGCATCATGGCTATCCCTGGTATAACATCACCTGCTGTTCAGCTAGCACTTGTGGCTCATTGCCAAAACCTAGCAAGCAGATTTGCTGTACTAGATATGCCAGCAGAGGTAACAAAACCACAAGATCTACTTGTTCACCGTGAAATAGTAGATAGTGACTATGCTGCTATGTATCATCCTTGGCTACAAGTGTATGATATGGCTGCTAAAAAACCAGCATACATCCCACCATCTGGTGCTATATGCGGTATATATGCACGCAGCGACATTGCACGTGGCGTACATAAAGCTCCTGCAAACGAAGTAGTAAACAACTGCCTAGGCCTATCTTGCCTATACAACAAAGGCGAGCAAGATTTGCTTAACCCAGCAGGCGTAAACCTAATTCGTGCACTACCTGGTCAAGGTATCCGTGTTTGGGGTGGCAGAACTTGTTCTTCTAACAGCCTATGGAAATATATCAACGTACGTAGACTGTTTATCTATCTTGAGGAGACAATCAAGTCACAAACAAACTGGGCTGTATTCGAGCCAAACGACCAAATCTTGTGGGCTCGTGTTGGTCTAACAATTCGCTCTTTCCTAAGAGATATGTATCGCTCTGGTGCTTTGGTAGGTGCTAACGAAGACGAAGCTTTCTTTGTTAATATCGGCCCTGACACAATGACACCACAAGATATACAAAATGGTAAACTAATCTGCGTAATTGGTGTTGCACCTAGCCGTCCAGCTGAGTTTGTAATCTTCCGTATTACACAGTTTATGAAAGAATGATATTAATTTTCTAAATTTTAAATTGAAAGGGTTGAATTAAATAATGGCAATAAATGTATATCCGTTTAAGAAGTATAACTATAAGGTCGAGATGGGCAGCATAGACGTAGCTTCATTCTCAGAGGTAAGTGGTTTTGATGCTAGTATCGATGTAATCGAGTACAGAGAGGGCACAGAAGCTATAAACTCACCAAGAAAAATGCCAGGTCTTACAAAATATGGCAACGTTACACTAAAATGGGGTATGAGCGACAATATGTCTTTCTATGAGTGGGTTTCTGGTATCAGCTCAGGCGAGAAAATGTCTGCTGAAGACCGTGTAGAAGATATTACAATAACACTGCTAGACGACGCTCATAACGAAGCTGCTAGCTGGACACTTGTAAACGCTTGGCCTTGCAAATACACAGCGCCAGATTTCAACGCAACTGCAAGCGAAATCGCTTTTGAGAGCGTAGAGCTAGCGTTCGAGGAAATGCGTAGAAATATCTAGTCTATCATAATTTATCTAGGGTGCTACAACCAAGCCGAGAAATTGGTAAGTTGTAGCCCCTTATAAAAAAGGAGTATGCTTTAATGGAATTTGATTTTGTAACTGAGTACGAGTTTGACTTGCCAAAAGGCTATGTGGATAGTGCAGGTGTACTTCATAAACATGGCGTTATGCGTCTAGCAACAGCTGCAGACGAGATACTACCACTGAGGGACCCAAGAGTAGTACAAAACCCAGGTTATCTAACAATAATACTGCTCTCCAGAGTAATAACATCACTGGGAACAGTGCAGAGAATGGACCCACGTATAGTAGAAAAATTCTATTCGTCCGACCTTGCTTTTCTGCAAGATATGTACCAAAAAATAAACGCAATAGAGCCTATTATGGATAGATGTGTTTGTCCAGAATGTGGGCATAACTTTGAGCAACACATAAATTTTACGGTGGCGGAGTGACCGTATACCCCGAGGAGCTCCTTTACAAAGAAATGTCTTTTATTTCTTACTACTACAACTGGGATTTCAAGACTGTTGTGGCTATGGACCACAAAACCAGAAGACGTTTCTGCTCGGAAATCTCCGCAATTCACAAAGAAATTAACAACGAACCTAAAAATATTTTTGAGCTATAGCTCACTAATAATTTATTATATAAAACCCAAATGTAGCATATATTGGCTACGCTATTTTGCCAGTGTAGCTGGCGGATTGGAGCATGGATATGGCCGAAAATACAACAGGTACAAACAGTGGCACAGCACCAAAAGGTAATAAATATAACCAGAACTTACCACCTCCAAAATATCCACTACAAGGATATAATTTTAAGGTGTTTATTCAGCGTTTCCCACTAGATTTTGCAAAGATATCTGGGCTAGAGCGCAGTATAGAAACAGAGCCACTGCAAGAGGGCGGTATAAATGAGTATGTTCGCTCACTATACAAGCCGTACTCTAGCGAGCGTGTAATGACGTTTGAGCGTGGACTTATAAGCCTTGTAAATGTAAACTACCTAGCGCAGTTCCTAGCTGCTAGGTTTGCTGTTGGCCAGCGACTAACTATGCCTATAACTATTGTGATGTATGACCCCAGTGGCAAAATAGGCAAGATGTACTCTGTACATGGTGCAACAGTACGCAAATGGAGCACATCGGGGCTGGATGCATCTAGCGGAAATGTAGTCATAGAGTCTTTTGAGATAGTCTATGAAAGCCTGGAAGAAGATGTGGGCATGGCTATGGCAGTAAATTTGTTCTTGTAAAACTTGTGGGTAAAGGGGTGTGGCTGTGATGTTCACTGTAATAAATACAGACTTTGCATCTGAGATAAAAAGACGATATTGCAGCGAGATAGATGGCGAAGTGTTACCAGCGCCTATGATTTTTGTCGCACCTAGTGAGCAAGTGCCAGAGCAAACAACGCAAACTCGTGTAGAAAACCACATAGAGAACATCTACCACATACACAGGTACACGCAAGAAGAAAATGTGATGTATAATCTGCGCTATGATATGCAGTTTGTAAATAACTTGATAGTAAAAGCTATTAGCCAGTATGCATATCTGCAAAAATCTAGCGAAGTAATAAACGCAGCCACCACAAATATAAATAGCAACAAAACAGTGGTGGATATTGCAAATACAAACAATAGCCATATAGCGCAAACAGCAGTGAACAATGCTATTACCAAGGTAACAAACAACACACACCTAATAGAAAACAGGATAAATGCACAGAACTTGCTAAAGCAGACAACGCTAAAGCCTGTGTATAATAACGAGAGTAGCACCACACAGAATAATATAGACTATAGCACGCAGAACCTAGTCCACCAGACAAATATAAGTAGCAGCACCACCCAGCAAAACACCCACCAGCAAAATATTGTGCAACCACAGCTCAAAGCACCTGTAGCGCAAGAGGACAGCACCAGTAATATATATAACACAAACCTTGTATCACAGGTAGATGTGCAGAACAGTAGCACTACCAACACTAACATAACTAGCAATGTGCATAACACTATCAATGAGAGCGATATAGTGCCAGTAAACACAGTGTATGTTAGGGAAAACAGTAGTGATGAACAGCACAGCAAGCCACAGCACCCCACACAGACCACTATAAATACTAGCACCACAGAAACTAGGGTGATAAGCACAGAGAGCATACCGCTAGAGAGCAGTGCGACACCACCCAGTACCACAGCAGATACAGCACAGGAACCCCCGTCTATAGCACAAAAAACAACAAAAATGCAGGATATTCTATCAAGGACAATCAGGCAACAAGTACAGGAAATAACCGCTATTAACAAAATAGAGGATAATATAAAACAGCAAAATGTATTGGTGGATAATATACACGCAGTACAGCAGATAACCTCCACAGAGCTTGTGCATATGCAGGAAAAAGAGCAAGAAAAACCACCAGCACAGAGCAAGCCACAGGTTATCAAGCCAGTGCAGATTTTGCAGGATATAAACAAGCAGATAAACGCCAAAAACAGCGATGTCACAAGGACAAGAGAGCTAGTAAAGAATGATGTTACTAGCATATTCAAAAAAAACTACAATGAGATAGTACAGGATATAATCTCTACACATAGAATAGATAAAACTGTGGAAAACAGCACAGTGACTAGCAAGAAAGTTGATACACCACTGGTGCACCCCACAGCGGATAAAATAAGCGATATTCGCACAGTGACAGATATACTAAACAAGAGGAGCAAGCCACAGCCAATAGCTCCACAGACTGCCCCACAGCAGACAGCACCAAGCACACAGCCACACGCTAGTGATAGCGTGATAACATACACCCGTGAGGTAGCGCCAGTAGCACCAAAAACTACTAGGCAAGTATCCACAAGCGAGTTTAACAGCACCGCACAGGCTATAAGCACAGCTAGCATACCACCGATAAACATTGTGCACCAAAAAGAGCGTAGCAGAGAAGTAGAAAACGCTATAGATGTGGAAACAATAACCGAGGTAGTGACAGAAAAAGTACTAGCAGAGCAAAAAAGTGCTACAACAAACAGGCTACAACCAAGCACCACACAGCCCAAAAGCACAGCAGCACCACAGCGTAGCACACAGTCGGTAAGTAGTGCTAATAACATACAGCCGATAAATATCATAACACCAATAACCCCAGTGCACATAAGGGGTGGGGATAATATGGTAGTGCGTCGCAGTATATTGACAAAAGAGATAAGCAAGCGCCTACCAGGCTCTGTACTCACAATAACAGACAATGCAGTGTCACATATAAACTCTGCCACCACAGGTGCGCCAATGATTTATATGAGCGAAAATGTTACAGACACACAAGGCATAGAGAGCAGTGCAGTGCGCATGCGTGAGATAGCCAATAACATACAGTATACAGCACCACCAAGCTCGCCTATAATATACAAAAAAGAGGAACAAGCACAGCAAAAGAGCCAAGAAAGTGCAAAAAGCCCGAGAGAGCAAATGGTGGAAACGGTAGAGATTATCAGGGAGATAGTAAAAAACGAAAACGAAATCTACCACAAAAATACCACAGAAAAAAACAAAGCGATAAATGCACCACAGCCACTTATGGCACCTGTGAATAAAACAACGCCACCTAGTATATCCAGCGAGCAAATATACAAGATGGCAGACAAGGTGTATGATATGGTGATGAAACGCATTGATGCAGACAGGACAAGAAACGGATACCACTGACAAGGAGTGTCATAGCTACTTAACTCTGCGTAGTTATGTAAATGGATATATGATAATTTTGGCTGAAGCAGAGCAGCAGAACGGAGCGCGTATATGATAGGTGGCCTAACGGATAAAGTAAAAGAGTTTTTGGAAAATGAGAAGCCAGAAAAAGCTGCGCTGATGATATTTAGAGAAGAGGGCGGCGAGCCAGAAAAGCTAGAGGCACAGTTTAACCCTTCAGAATATACAATAACACGTAGTGTAAAAATGCAAGATGCGTCAGCTGCATCAAAAGAGCCAACGCCAGAGGGTGCGCAAGTTACCGAGGTCCCAAAGTCCATACTAACTGTAACACTATACTTTGATTCATATACGGACTTGGGCACATTTAGCATTAGAGATACCGCAAAACAAATAAAATCTGCAAGTGGCGTAATGGGTGCTGCTAATGTGGTGCAGAGCTTGGTGGGGAATATAACACCAAATATGCACGCAGAGGTTAATAACCGTTGCATGGACATTGCTATGGCGCTAAAATTTGTACCAGACTTGCACGCACCACCACTAGTTTGTTTTACTTGGGGCAATATGGAGTTTGTAGGGCATGTTATTAGCAGTACTATAAACTTTACCATGTTTAACCCACAGGGTATGCCTGTGAGAATGAAAGTGGCACTGGAGATAAAGGGAGAAGAAGCAGACCGAATGGCTTCGCAACAGGCTATGCCAAACCAGTCCCCAGACCGTACAAAAGAGCGTTTCTTACCAGAGGGCGACCAGCTATGGATGCTTGCATCTAATGAGTACAAGGACCCAGCAAAGTGGAAAGTAATAGCAAAAGCAAACGGAATACTAAACCCGAGGGCGATAAACAAAGGCGTAAGGCTAAAAGTGCCCTCTATACAGTAAATTATTATATAGAAGAAAGAGGGTGGGAAAGTGGACTTAATGAAAGGCAGTGCCACCTACAAAAAACTGCTGGGCAAATATGAGAATATGGTTGCCCCAACATACAGAATAACCATTGATAAAACAGAGATAACAGAAAAGCTGAAAGCCTCTATAATGGATATTAGCATAAACCTAACCAGCACTACAAAAGCATCTAACTGTATCTTTACAGTTATGAACGAGTACGAAGTTATGAATACAGCGTTCAAGGCAAAGAGTGTTGCAGACTATGTACAGGTGGGTGCTAAGGTAGAGATTAGCATTGGATACATAACAGTGGAGCCAGTGTTTACAGGATACATAAACAGCGTGGAGTATATGTTTGGCACTGGTAGCACCGCACCAACAATAAGCGTAGAGTGCTTGGACGTGAAATGCTTGCTGATGAAAACTAGAAGACTGGAAATAGCACAGGAAAAGAAGTTTTCACAAGCACTAGATGCTATACTAAAAGAAAAGCCAACATCTGCATACCTTTTGGGGTCTGTGGTGGATACACTACCTCTTGAGTGTGAGATGATACGTTTCCCAGCCGAGAGCGACTACGACTTTATTGTAAGATATGCAAACTACACAGGCTGTGAGTTTTTTGTAATACAGGGCAAGCTATATTTTAGGAAAGTGCCAACATCGGCAAGTGATATTATGACACTGGAGCTGGGGCAGGGCCTACTAGAAGCTACCGCGACTGTATCGGCTACTAAGCTGGTGTCACAGGTGCAGGTAGCAGGTATAAACCCCACCAATGACGAGGCTATACTGGGCAAGCACAAAGCGACAGGCAAGTTCTCGCTAAAATCCACCGCCAAGCAAATGACAGAGAACACAAATATAGTTTTCTTTGACGAGCTAGTAAAGACAGAAAAAGAAGCAACAGACAAAGCAAAAGTGATTAGTGATGACCTGCACAAAGACTTTATGAAAATAAAAGCACGGTGTGTGGGCATACCAGAAATAGTGCCAGGCAGAACTATTACCATAAAAGGCTTAGAAACCAACATACTGGATAAAAGATGGTATATTTATGATGTTACGCATAGTATAGACACACGCGGTTTCCGCACAGAGTTCTATGCAAGAAAGGAAAGCTTGTGAGTAATATATTATCAAATGTGGTACCACCTGCTGCTAGCGATGGCGTAGCAAGGAATGTCACAGGTGGCTATGTAATAGGCAAAGTAACAGAGAATAATAACAAAGATTTCAAAGGTCTTGTAAAAGTAGAGTTTACATCGTGGCTATCTGGCAAGAGTATTTGCGACTGGATACCAGTAATGCAGCCATATGCAGGTGCACAGTATGGTAACTACGTAATCCCAGAGATAGATGACATAGTTGTAGTAGGTTTTTTGGGTGCGAGTATGAGAAAGCCGTTTGTGCTAGGCTCTTTTTACCCACAAAATGCTGCATTTATAAACGAGAGCTTTGATGAAAAAAACCTTGTAAAAGCATATAAAACCAAGGGTGAAACAAAGTTTACACTAAACGATGAGCCTGATAAACAGTCGTTTACTGTAGAAACAAGTATGGGGCTGAAAATGTCTATAGAGAACGAAACTCAGCTCATTACAATAACGGATAAAGACGCAAAGAATTTTATAAAAGTAGATAGCAAAAACGGTGCTATGGATATAACAGCAGATAAAAAAATGACGATAAAGGTCGGCAAATGTGAAATAGCAATAGATGGTGCTGGTGGCGCTGTGTCTATAAAATGCGACAAGCTAGATATAAAAGCAGGGCAAACAGCAACAGTGGAGGGCACACAGGCTCTAAACCTAAAGGGTGGTAACCTAACGGTAAAAGGCTCCCAGAAAACTGCTATCAGCGGTGGCGCAATGACAGAAGTAAAAGGCGGAATAGTAAAGCTGAACTAAGTATCTGCAAGTATGGATAATGCAACAAAGAAAACAAAGAGGTGACTGCAAATGGACGACAGAAGATCTTTTTTGGGGCAAGGTTTTTCGTTCCCCCCACGGGTAGACCCAACAACGGGCAGGTTTGTTACTACTAGCGAAGAAGACGATATAAAACAAGCTATATTGATAATACTGCTGACAAAAAAGAATGAAAGAGCAATGTTGCCAAGCTTTGGTTGCAATGTGCATAACTATATTTTTGGGACACTGGATACAACTACACTAACTATGATGAGGTCTGCCATAATAGAGGCACTGACAAAGTGGGAACCACGCATAATAGAGGTGCAAGTATTTGCAGAGGATATAGAGAGGACAACGGGCAAGATAGTCTTTAATATCAGCTATGTGGTAAGAGCAACCAACAACCCAAATAACTTAGTATTTCCATACTACCTATACGAGGGTGTAGGTATAGAATAGGGGGGCGAATATGAATAACAGCAAAGACAGTGCCTTGCTAACAAAAATGCAAGCACTTGCAAAAGCGTATACTCCAGAGTGGAATTTCACAACAGAAAACCCAGACCCTGGCTCTGTTGTTGCTATATTAATAAGCGAAATGCTACAAGAAAGCGTAAATCGCTATGAAAATGTGCTACACAAGCACAAGATACAGTACCTGAATTTGTTTGATAGACTAAAGGACGAGCCGATAGAGTCTGCACGTACATACGTGACGTTTACACCTGTTACGGGTGTGCAAGAGCCTGTAAATATACCAAAGGGCACTCAGCTATCTGCCGATGTAAACAACGTGGCAGAGCAAGTAGTCTTTGAAACAAATTATGGTATATCTGCCATAAACTCACAACTGCAAACAGTGGTTATAACAGACAAAGAGCAGGACTATATAGCGCACGCTATCAAAAAAGGTGAGGACCCCAAAACTGTGCCTTTTACTGCGTTTGATATGACACTGGATAGCAAAAACGAGCATAAACTGCTACTGGGGTTCGAGGATTTGTTCACAGATATCACAAACCCATCTATATTGCTAACACTGGGCGGTGCCTCCCCTGAGGAAGCACAGGAGGCTGTGGAAAAATTCTGCGAGAGCGATATTATATTTGGCTTTGTAGAAGAAGAAAATTTTATTCCATTTGATAGATGTACACCAAGTGGCGTGTCTATCTTGCTAGAAAAAGATAATTATAAGCCTGTAAAGACTACATATAGCGAGCAAAATATGTTCTTTATAGCTATAAAAGCACAGCATATACCAGATGTTAAATTCAATGGAATGACAGTGATAATGGCAAAAGAAGATATACATGCAGATGAAGTGTATGCTGGTGACGTACAACAAAACCCGGAGCACTTTCATCCTTTTGGCTCAAATATGGAGATATATGCAGAATGTGGCATAGAAAATAGCGAGGTTTATGCAAGAAAAGGTGCACATGTATCACTTAGCTTTGACCTTAGCTTTACAGATATTGAACACCTAATGCCAGAATATGTGGAAAACCAAGAGCTGAAAATAGTAATGCGTAAACAGCGAGAGGCACCAGCATTTGCCAAGGTAGATATAAAACCAGATAGCGTGCTACTGGAATACTACAGCATAAGTGGCTGGAAAAGGCTGATAAAAGATGAGCAAGCAACACTGCTGTTCAATGGCTCTGTAAAAGGCGAGGTTAAGCTAGGCTTTGAGATGCCACAGGATATTATAAGCAAGGCAGACTATGACGGTAACTACCGTATCAGGCTACGCCTAATGCGTGCAGAAAACCTATACCAGATACCATCTGTAGAGCACGTTCCTATAATGGACACACTACGCTTTGCATATACATACGCAGAAAAGCCAATAAAAGTAGATTTTGCATATATGGTGAACAACTACAAAACAGAAGTTGTGACAGATATGGTGAGGAATGCAAGAACTGTAAGACCATTTTTTAATAGCGAGCTAGATAAGCCAGCTATGTACTTCGGCTTTGATATGCCTTTCTGGGGGACACCAGTGAGTATGTACTTTGATATAGAAAACCACGAGGATTTCCCAGTGGATTTCACCACACAGTACCTATCGCCAAATGGCTTTAACGACCTAAAAGTAATAGACAATACAAAAGGTTTTAGATACTCCGACACCATACTTGCTATTATTCCATCAGATATACAAAAGAGCAAAATGTTTGGCACAGAGGCATACTGGATACGCTTTATCAACCACAACACACAGCAAACAGATGCCAATATGCCAACAATAAAGAGCATATATAGCAATATGGTACAGGTGCAAAACCGTAGAACACAAACAGAGTTTTTCTATGTAGAGGATATAAACTCCGTTATAAGACTGCAATTACCAGTGGGCGATGTAATACACGCAACCATATATGTAAACGAGATAGCATCACAGGGTGGTACAGAGGAAAACTGGGTGCGCTGGAAAAAACGCTCATACATGGGCGAGCAGGGCAGAATATATGATTTTGACTCTGTTACAGGCGAGATTTGGTTTGACAAAGCTATATTCTCCAAATACCCAGTAGACCCAACACAGGCGGCGGTAAAGGTGGATTTTGAGAGCTACCAAGGCTCAAAAGCAAATGTGCCAGCAAACACAATAACAGTGCTTAACCGCTCTATCAAATATATCAGCAATGTAAAAAACCCTATGTCTGCATATGGTGGGTACGATGGATACAACGAAGAAACGTCTGCATCTATAATATCCAATATGCTACGCACCCGTAGCCGTGCTGTAAGTGCAGATGACTACTTTGATATTATCACACAGATATCATACGGTGTACGCAGGATAAAATGCTGTAATGGCATAGACCAGTATGGCGAGGTATCCGACGATACTATTACCATAGCAGTGCTCATAGAAGAATATAACATGGGCGGGCATATATTCTCGTCTATAAAAGAGCAGATAAGAGAAAAACTGTTACAAAGCAGTAGCATACTGCCACTGGGCAAATCGCTAATACTATCACAACCATACTTTGTTAGACTATCGCTAAGACTATGGATGGAGTGTGACAGAATGGAAAATGCCTATGACCTGCAAAGAGAAACATCCGAGCTTATAAAAACTTTCATAGACCCACTAACAGGTGGTTTTGATGGTGATGGCTGGGAGATAGGCACACTGCCAACAGTACAGCAAATACTAGCATTTATAAAAATAAAACAGCCCGAGGTTACAGTTACACGGACAGCGTTGACAGCAAATTTTGGGCGTAACGAATACGCGGTAAACGAAGAGATATACACCAACATCAACAACCCATTTGCTATGGCTGTTAATGGTGAGCATATTATTTATGTAGATTTGGCACCGCAAGATCCCAAAGTTTAATAAAAGGGAGATAGCATATGTTAAAAGTACCACAGTTAGACGATTTAAGCTATGACAGGCTTTTCGAGCGCGCACGTAGCAGAATACCAACACTTACAGAAGAATGGACGGACTTTAATGCATCTGACCCAGGAATAACCACACTACAAGTGTTCTCATGGCTTATAGATACCCTGCACTACTATATGGATGCTACAGGGGAAGTGCACAGGCTAAAATATCTAAAACTTTTGGGAATAGAGCCAAAAGAAGATGTTGCGCGCTGTATAATAGCAGTAAACTCATCACAAGAGGATATTATAGTACCAAGAGGTGCACGCATGTTAGCGGGTGGCACTGTGTTTGAGCTAGAAAAAAGCTATAACCAGAGAAGAAACAGGCTGGTGGCTGTGTACAATTCGCTTGGTAACAAAACACGCGATATCACAGCACTTGCAGGTGTTGATGGCACATTTGTAGAGATTTTCTCGCACAAAAAAGAGAGCAAAAATATACTGTATATCGGCTTTGAGAGCATGATAGGCGGTGAGTTTAGGTTCTTTGTGGATATAGAAGAAAACAAGCTACGCAATCCGTTTACACTTGGCTTTTCGCTAAGTGACTTTGACTGGGAATACTACAATGGTAGCAAATGGGAGAGTGCAGACCTAGTAAGCGATGCAACAGGCGGTTTCTTGCGTAGTGGCTTTATAACACTGCAAGTGGGCGAAAATGCGTCTATGCTAACAGGCAAGAAAATGAAAAACGCCTATTATGTGCGTGCAGTGCTAAAACAAAACGAGTTTGATGTACTACCCAAGCTTGGTAAAATAACAGCAAACTGTGCAGAGGCTGTGCAAACTGATACTGTGGCACAGGCACTGGAGTATACATACACAGAGGGTGAAAACCTAGTGATAGACTATGCTGTGGAGCGTGAGCACCTGATAACTGTTGCAGTGCAAACAGACGAGGGCTACATGACATGGTACGAGCACTCACAGGATGATGGCTCTATGTGCAATGTGATAGACGGCGAGCACTCATGGCAAAAGATAATAGAGTTTGACAAAGATAAATACAAAACTACCCCCAAAAATGGCGACAAAGTGCTTGTATTATTAACACCATACGAGGCATATGAGCAGATGATAATAGGCGCTACCAAGGGCGTGGCAGAAGAACGAATAGACTTTGATATTGACGGGATAAGAGAGATAAAACTAGCGCTTGTACACGCTGTTGACGGTCGCTCATGCTATGATATATGGGAACAGTGCGAGAACCTAAACGATGCAAGCTATGAAGACAAAGTTTTTTACTACGACAAAGATAATGGGCAAATAGTTTTTGGTGACGGCATAAAAGGTCTGCAACCAGACGCTGGAAAAGTGGTTGTGGTAGTTACGCTAAAGAAAAGTGATTTCGAAAGAGGCAACGTAGTAAAAGGCGCTATAAACACTATTATTACAGAAGATATGGCAGAGATTGCTATAGAGAGTATAGAGAGTGCCAAAGGTGGCAAGAGAAAAGAAAACTCTGTGGAGCTAGAAACACAGCTAGAGAGCAAAATGCGTAAAATAAACAGGGCTGTGACAACAGAGGATTACACACATATAGTAAAAACCACACCGGGGCTTATGATAGACCATGTGAATGTCATTACTATGGCTGAGCTGTGTAAATACTATGATATTACATACAAACCCAACACTGTGCACCTAGCAGTAAAGCCACATAGCGATATGCAAAAACCAGACCTGAGCAACAGGCAAAGGCAGTTTATAGTAGACAATATAGACCAGTACCGCCTACTAACAACAAATATACAGGTGATATCACCCAAGTATGTCACAGTAAATGTTTTTGGCAGGATAGCAGTAAGGGAAAACACACCAAATATCAGGGCTGTGGTAGAAGAAAAGCTAAATGAGCTTATCACATTTAGTAGCACTGGTGGTTTTGGGAAAAGCGTAGTATATGGCAAAGTGTTCTCATCACTAGAGATGATAGACGGAGTGACAGGCGTTGCACAGCTGTCTTTTGAGGCAATGGGCAAGGGCGCTAGCAAAAACGAGCGTGGCGATGTGGTTATATACCCAGACGCTATGGCGTGTCTTGGTAAAATAAGTATCGAATATGTATAAGGAGGTGTGAAGCTTGAAACAAGAATCAAAATATATTAACTACTACAAATGCGAGCTAAAAAAAGGTTATTACGAAGGCTTTACCCTCGATGAGGAACTGCACCTGAACCTAGAAGAAGGCGGAACAGGTTGCTATATCACAAGAATGCTTGATACCTATGATATGGATACCACATATAACAGGCTAAAAATAGAGGGCGACTTTACAGATGCTAAGGTAGAGATAATAGTAGCAGTGACAAACACGCTAAACCCTTACTGGGTGGACGATGACACAGACCTGCAAGAGTACCTAAAAGAAGAAAAAATATCGGTGGAGGACAAGGTGGCTATGCTGAAAAACCTACCTCACCACAGATATGTTAATACATATGATGTACTGCTTAATGGACTTAGTGGACGCTATGTGTGGGTGTGTATATATGCACAGCCTATCTCGTTTGCATCTAGCTGTAAGATAAACGGTTTTAAGCTAGAGTTCCCACAGACAAGCTTTACAGAATACTTCCCAGAGATATATCAGGGTAACGACTTTTTTGATAGATATATAGGTGTGTTTAGCTCTATGTTCCTAGACCAAGAGGCAAAGATAGATATAATACCAAGACTGCTGGATTTCCAGAGTGCACCGGACGAGATAGTAGAAGTACTGGCTTCTTGGCTGGGTATAGACAATAGCGCAGGCTATTTCACCCCAGAACAGCTAAGACATATTATCACAAATATAGATATATATCAGGGCTGTAAAGGCACAAAAAAAGCACTGGAGCATATTGTGGCACTTGTTACAGGGATAACGCCGCGCATAGTGGAGAATTTCCAGTGGAATGATGACAATATCTCAGAAGCACATAAATCGAATTACCGCACACTATATGGCGAAACAAGTAACCATTTTTGTGTAATACTAGATACAAGCAAGGCGAATGCACCACTGCCAATTAGCGAGAAAAAGCTAGAAAAGCTAATAGAAAGCTACTGTATGGTGGGCACAAACCAAAAACTGGTAAAACTGGAGCTTTGCTCACACGCTGATGCACACTGCTACCTAGATGTAAACAGCAGGCTATCCGTACCTGAGGTGGCAAGCGTAGATGGACTAACTCTCGGTGCACACATTACCGTGGGCTAAGTGCCACATACTAGACATATAGAAAGTGATGGTATTTGTTGTATGACTGATATTCAAAATAATGAGATAGAGCGTGACCCGCTATTCAATGCAGAGGCGTTGTTTGGTATGCTGGAAGATTTTTTCGAGGAGCTAGGTGACGAAGTCGAGAAAGTGGATACTGATGAGCTACACGTGCTAATAGCACATATGACTGACTTTGGTAAGATACAGCACAGCATAGGGCTGGAGATGATGTTTATGTTTATGCCAAATACAGAGGATAAAGTGATAATGGCAAACATAGCAACTGCTGTTTTTAAAGATATACCAGAAGAGAATATACCTACAATGATAGAAGCTTGTAACTACCTAAACGCTAACACAATCATTGGTAAGTATGTTATGAATGGCAACACACTTGTCTACTCTACAAATGCTATTCTGGGTTTTGACCACCCACTATATATGTGCTTTGATATAATGTGCAACACCATTATATCTATGACAAGTATGCTAGAGCTAACAGTAGATGCACTGGCTATGCTGGGTAGAGGTATGTGTGACCTAGAAGAAGCGAAAGAAAACTATTTCTTTAAGGTGCAGTAATTTTACAGAAAGGATATGATAATATGCCTAGCTATGAAGAAAAGATGAAAGCAATGGAAGCTTCAAACCCCATAAACAGAAAAAGGGGAAATGACGGAAAAGGCAGAGGCGGCAACGCGTATATGGACAAAATACGTGGCAGAATAGCAGATACTGAAGAATATAAATCAACCAGAACAGCCACAGAAGGTGAGTTTGGTTTGGAGCATATTAACAGACTAGATATGAGTAAAATCGACTTTGGCACCTCTGTTGGTGACAAAATTGCTAATAAATATCACAGTAAAGTTACTGGTGTCCTAAAACGTGAAACAAAGAATATCTTTGGCACAGAGAAAAAAGACAAAAACAATATGGAACGTGCACGCGAAATAATGTATGATGTTGCAGACAAGTTTTCGCTGCGTGATATCTTTCTGCCACAGTCAAAAGAGAAACCGTCTCCACAGACTATGGGTAAGCTAACTGAGGATTTAAACCAAAAAGCTGACCAATATAGGAGTGGTGGACCAGCGAGCAAAGGTTCTGGTGCGGACCCCTCAATTGTAGTTGATAAAATAGCAGACGTAATGCAAACAGGTGAAAACCAAGCCCAGCCAGCAGGTAAAGAAAAAAAAGCGCACGATGGAAAAGAGGGTTACCAAACACACCAAATATATACAGCTACTGAGAAATTGAAAGGCGATATACTAGGTACAAAAAAAGGTTCGGAGAATGTAGTTGAGAACGTAGCTATAAAGATGGAGATGGAAAAGAAACTACAGGAGCTAGCAGGGATAAAAGCGCAGTTAGAGGAGCTCACACCAGACGCGACAACAAAAGAAGAAAAAAAGACTAGACAGGATATCCACGAAACACGTCGCAAACTAAGAAAACGCCAAAATGAAGCAGAAAAAAGAAAGAACAGGGCACAAACAAACATAGATATAAGAAACGAAGCAAGTAAAGATGCACTCGGTGGCTCTCTGGAAAAAATGAAAGCAGAGAGAGAAGAACTAAAAGCAGAAGCCAAAAGAGAAACGCTAGACGATGTAGAAAAATATACAGGTTATGTTTCTACAGGTATAGGTCTTGCGCAAAAGGGTGTAGGTGGTGCTACATCGCTTAGCAAATTCATTCACAAGGAAACTATGGAAGAGGGCAGTGAAGAGCTACAGCTTGCAGAAGATCTCCATGCCGATGTATCAGGCGCATCAAAAGGTATAGCAGAGATAGCAACAGGATATGTAGATTTACTCTCTCACTCATCTGCGCTCCTTAGGGATATTGACGACCTAGACACAAAAGATAGATGGGACAGAGGTATAGTACTAGGTAAAGATATAGCTGCTATGGGTATTGGCATGGGTAGGGCTGGTGGTAGTGTGTTTGGTGATAATGATGGCACAAAAGCCTACTGTAATGCCATAGGTGATGGCATGAACGTAATCACCGATATAGTTCAGCTTACTACAAGGTCCATGCGCGTTAGCGATATGAAAGACACAATGCAGGACCGTAAAACACAGTCCAAAGGTTCTACTGGGCTAAAACGTAGCGATCAAGATAAAGCGAATGGTATATCCAGAATGGATAAAGCGCTAAAGTCGCAAGCGGATGTAGGTAACAAGGCATATCAAGAGGCTATGCAAGGCAAAGAAGAAACTGACGTAGAAGCTATTGTAGCAGCAACCAAGGCGAGGAAAGATGCTGAGGACGCTACAAGAGCAAAACAGGTAGCCTATATCAGAGAGAGAACAATGCAAAAAACTGCACTGGGCGCTAGACAAAAAGAAAAATCAGAGGCGGCGAATAACCTTGCAGGCTCGCTAATTACAACGTTAGGTAGTAGTTTAGCTGCTGGTTTTGGTCTTTCTAGCTGGCAATACTCACTAACAAGGTATGCTACTAAGTTTGCTGCAAAAGGTATAGGTTTCATTGTACAAAAGGCATATATTGATAGAAATGATAAAGCAAACCAAACCAAGATGATAAACGACTACATAGAGAGCATTAAAATAGAGGGTGGCGAGCAAGCAGCAAGACTTGGTAGTGTCAATAGCTATGATGACCTTAAAAAGAAATTCAAAGTTGGCTATGCCATTGCCTCTGCCAATGAGATAGACGGCGTAAGAAATCTATCCGACAGCGACTTTAAAACGCTTATGAGTGCAGCGCTATGTGGCGAGGAGTTTGCAGGTGGTAGACAGGGTCTTATCAATGCACTTTCTACACAAAATGCAAAAGACCTGGCAGATGGTCACTACGATTCATTTGACCAAGAGGGCAACAAAACAGGTACATCACAGGATGCATTCCTAAGAGCATCGGGTGTTGTACGTGGCAAAGAAGGCCAGCTACCAAGAGAAGAAGTGCTAGCGCAACGTATGGGTCAAAGAGGCCTTGATAAAGGTGTGTACAAGCATAGTGACGAGCTAAAACGCAAAGAAGAAAGACACAAAGCAGTACGTACCGCAAAAATTGCACAGCTGAGCAAAATGATAGCGGAGCAAGAAACAGACGACAAACTAAAAGCACAGGAAAAAATAAGAGCCCAAGAAGATGCAAAAGCGGCTCAACTTGCAAAAATAAAGTCTGTACAAAAACGTGATACCCCTGGTACTGGTGAGGACTTCAACCGTGAAATAAAGAATGCTGAGCAAATGAAAGCACTAAAACCAAGAATGGTTGAATAGAGGTATTTGTGTACAGTTTTTTACACCTAAAATTTATAGCTAGTAATATTATTAACACAAAAGGATAAAATTTGTTAATGGATTTTTTAACTAACCT
>CAYJFF010000011.1:25474-44904 GCA_964369345.1 uncultured Oscillospiraceae bacterium | reverse complement strand
AAATTACTATCTTGAACAAACTTTGTTAAATCACCACTTTTCCACTTCTGATATGTGCGAAAACCAAGTTTCTCTAAGAAACACATTCTTACATATGGCACGTTCTCATCATATACAAAAGTTGGTGCAAACAAGATACCATTTGGCTTTAACACACGGTGTATTTCCTGCAATGCTTGCTTGGAGCTGGGCATAATATGCAGTGCGTTAGCTATTAACACAGCATCGAATGTATTATCTGGGTAGCAGGTATTAGTAGCATCAAGTGTACGGAAAATAACATTCTTACCCTTTATATTTACTTTTGTAGTCGCTACCATTTTCGGCGAAAAATCTGTAGCACTCCACTCTGCAACATACCCCGATAGCAATCCTGTAAACTCCTGTTTTTCATATATCTTCATTTTGTATAACGAAGTTGCTTTTAATAACGATGTTATATCATTGTGGGAAACTTGTCAATATTGTTTTTGATAATTAGAGGAAAAGGGCTAAAATTAAACTTTTTTGCTCGCAATATGTGTATAATAATAAAAATCTAAGCCAGTTCACAGACAGTGCTGGTTTAAGTGTTGTTTGTATAGCAAGTGCAACAAATTAATATATATAAACAAAAAAATACATCTTGACAAAGAGCATAAATCGTGATATTACGCTTATTAAGTTAGTGAAAACTAACTTAATAAGCGTAAATTAGAGTTCTCTATGTTGTGAGTATTTCTGCAAAAAATATATAGCTACAACTAAGCGAGAATATGTGATTTATTAAAACAAGAGCGAAGCTTTTGCTCGAAAGGAGAAAGATTTTTGAGTGGACCAGTAAAAAAGATTGCAATTTATGGCAAAGGTGGAATTGGCAAGTCAACAACGACATCTTAATTTATCAGCAGCACTGTCAACAAAAGGTCTAAAAGTGATGCAGATAGGTTGTGACCCAAAGGCGGACTCTACTAAAAACTTGATGGGAGGCAAGAAAATCCCAACAGTACTTGATATGCTCAAGGAAAAAGCAGATGAGCTGACGCTGGACGATATTGTTTTTGAGGGCTTTAATGGTGTTCTATGTGTTGAGGCAGGTGGCCCAACCCCAGGTGTTGGCTGCGCAGGTCGTGGTATTATCTCGGCATTTGAGCAACTGGAGGAGCTAGGTGCTTTTGAGAAGTACCAGCCAGATGTAATTATTTATGATGTTCTAGGTGATGTTGTATGTGGTGGTTTTGCTATGCCAATACGTGATGGATATGCAGAAGATGTGTTTATAGTATCTTCTGGCGAGATGAGACTGTATGCCGCAAATAATATTTCACAGGCTATAAAAAACTTTGGCAGGAGAGGATATGCACTCCTAAAAGGTGTTGTACTCAATGCTAAAAATATCGAAAATGAGAGAGCGCTTGTGGAGAAAGCCTGTGAGGAAATCGGCACATCGATAATTACATATGTTCCTAGGTGTGGCGATATCCAAACAGCAGAGAACGCAGGTGGTACAGTTTTCGAGTTTGTTCCAGACTCAACTATGAAAGATGTCTATCTGGGTTTGGCAGAAAAAGTCTTGGCAGATTAATTACAGGAACAGAAAAAAATAAGGTTTTATTAAAAGGAGAATGTTAAAATGAAGAAATTAGGTTTGTTTATATTGAGCAGTGTGCTTGCTCTGTTTTTTGTGACAGGTTGTAGTGAGAGTAGTGAGGCGCCATCTTCGTCTACACCAAGCATATGAGCCAAAAGTTATCTTTGTGGTGGCGTCCTCCATATCTACTATTATAGGCGCAGACCTAAAAAGTGTATGCACTTATATGCAAGATAGCGTAAAAGCAGAGCTTGTAGCTTTTGAGCAGGGTGGCTTGCGTGGTGACTATAGTGCAGGGCTAGAAGCTGTATATCAGCTTATTGTACGCACTTTTGTAAAAGAGCCAGCAGAGATTGCAAAAGGCACATACAACATTCTGGGTGCGTCTATAGAAAACTATAGAATGAAATCGGACTTGAATGAACTTCGTCGCCTGATGAAAGTAGCTTTTGGTTATGAACATGGTGTCAGCCTGTGTGAGGACTGTACCGTCGCTCAAGTAGAAAAAATGGTAACAGCAGAACTTAACCTAGTACTAAGTTTTGAGGGGTTAAAAGCTGCTCGCTACTTGGAAAAGGAGTTTGGAACACCATATCTATACTGTGTTCCATATGGGTATCAGGGCACACTGGACTGGCTAGGAGAAATTTCTGCAATCATCGACAAAGATATTTCTAGTGAGCTTGTAGATGAGATACAAGAAAATATCAAGGATATAAGAACATACAAAATGTATTCTAGAGTTATTAGGACAAAAAAACCAACTGCATTCATATACTCGGATTATGACAGGGTAGTGGGGCTAACAAAAATGCTAAAAGAGTTTGGTATTACGGCTGAGCACAAGATATGCAAGCACTCACTAAAGGCTGTGAAAGAAGTAAGTGACGGTGTTGTATATATGCCAAATGAAAGCGACAGGATAGCGCTGTGTGAGGAACTAAGCGACACGTTTGTACTAGCAGACGATGTGACAAAAACACTAATAGACAGTACAAATACTATGCTACGAGTTTCCACACCACTGTTGCGTGAATCTCAAATTGCTACACACTTGCCATTTATGGGCTTGCGTGGAACAGATTATATCAGAGAATTTGTTGACTACTATTACAGCTCTTTGATGTAGATAAATAAAAGTACGTGTCTAGAATTTTAGACACGTACTTTTGTTAAGTCTTGTTTAGTTAATGTTTATCGGCTGTGTATTTTCACTCAAGGGAGAGACTGTCTTTTTTATCAACTATTATTTGCAGCGCTTGCTGGTGGTTCTCTATAGTAGCACTAGAATAAAGTCCGCCATATTCGCCGTCTAAGTTCCATTCTACTGCCTGTTCGCTGACTATTTCCACAGTACGTGCGTTGGCACGATATAGGCAATGTGGGCTACTTGTGCCTGTTAATATGCACTGGAGTAGTGTTTGTATATCTGCGTTGCTCTTTGGTTTATGAGCCAGTGTAATCTCAAACAAACCATCGTCTAGCTGGATATTACCACAGCTAAGTTTTTTAAAACCGCCAACAGTGATAGAGTTTGTAACCATACCAAAGAGGAAATCTCCGCTGATAGTTTCTTTTTCGGTTTTTATAGTGACGTTGTAAGATGGGATACTACTGAGCCTTTTTATGCCCTCCAGAATATATGCAGTCCGTCCTAGTACATTTTTCATCTCCTGCGGTGTCTGGTGGGATACATCAGTGAATATCCCAAACCCTGCGAAGTAAGAAAATGCTTTGTCATTGAATGTACCTACATCAAACGCCGTAGGTGTGCCGTTCTTGATACTCTCTGCACATTTGGTAGGTGTTTTTGCAAGGCTAAAATTAGACGCAAAGTCATTTACTGTGCCACTGGGGATATAGCCTATAGGTGGTGGGTTTGGCAAGAGCATAAGCCCATTAATAACCTCGTTCAGTGTGCCATCACCACCACAGCAGATAACGCAGTCATACTCAGCTGCATAGCGTTCTGTTAATTCACGTGCGTGGTTTTGGTGTTTGGTTGGAAATATGGTTACCGCCGTGTCGTCATCTGATAAAATCTCTAAAATAGCACTAATATGCTGTTTGAGTATTGCTTTGCCTGAATATGGGTTATAAATTAGTAGGATTTTGTTCGGTTTCATCATTGCTCCTTTCCACACACATATAATTGCTTTCGGTGTTTAGTCACGTCTATTTCTTGTCAGCATTAGCAGTCTAAGCAGTTGTAGCAAGGACGCTGCTACTGCCGCTACATAGGTTAGTGCTGCGGCATTTAGCACGGACTTTGTAGGTGGGATTTCGCTATCTGCCAATATACCAGTGTCACCCAGTAGTGTTATTGCTCGCTTAGATGCATTGAACTCAACCGGTAGTGTGACTAGCTGGAACAAAATAGACGCAAGAAATGCGATAATACCAAGCTCTATCAAAAAAGTTGACGTGCTACCAGAGAACAGCAGTCCTATGAATATAAGCGGGACAGCCGCCATGCTACCGATATTGGCAACAGGTACAATAGCTGTACGCAGTTTTAGTGGTATATACTCTTGGTGGTGTTGTAGGGCGTGCCCACACTCATGCGCAGCAACACCGAGAGCCGCAACAGATGTTTGGCTATATGTCGCATCAGATAGGTTCACAGTCCTTGACCTAGGGTCATAGTGGTCGGATAAATTGCCACTAACATGTCTTACGGTAACGCCGTGTAGCCCCTGTTGTCGCAGTATTTCTTCCGCTGCTTGCTTGCCAGTCATACCACGCATGTTTCTCACAGTAGAGTACTTAGAAAAAGTGGATTTTAGCTTTGCTTGTGCAAATAGTGTTATTACCACACCAAGTATTACTAAAATATATGTCGGGTCAAAAAGCATCATAAACATAGTTTTTCTCCTTTATGGTTTGTTTAGAATTCCCATGAATTCTTCGCCAGTTATAGTTTCTTTTTCTAGCAGATATTCTGATAGCTCGTGCAGTTTTTCTTTGTTCTCTTTTAGTATTGCCATTGCTTTGTCATATTGTGCACGAATTATCTCAATTACTTCATCATCTATCATCTTCGCAGTTTCAGCAGAGCATAGCATGGAGGTATCACCACCTAGATACTGGCTGTTCACTGTTTCTAGTGCTACCATTCCAAACTTCTCGCTCATGCCAAAACGTGTTATCATAGCTCTTGCAATTTTAGTTGCTTGCTCTATATCGTTTGATGCACCAGTTGTTATGGAGTTGAATATAAGCTCCTCTGCTGCACGCCCACCTGTAAAAGTAGCAATCTTATTCAGCGCTTGCTCTTTGCTCATCAGGAATTTTTCGTCACTATCCACCTGCATAGTGTAGCCCAGTGCGCCAGACGTTCTAGGGATAATAGTGATTTTGTGTACTGGTGCACTATCACTTTGTAGTGCTGCTACTAGCGCATGGCCTATCTCGTGGTAGGACACTATTTTTCGCTCTTTTTCGGACACAGCCGCATTTTTTCTTTGGTATCCAGCTATTACAACCTCTACGCTCTCCTCCAAGTCCGACTGCATAACCTCGTTTCTGCCATCTCTTACAGCTCTAAGAGCCGCCTCGTTAATAATATTCGCAAGCTCTGCACCATTAGCGCCAGAAGTAGCCCTTGCTATACCCTCGAAATTAACGTTTTCTGATAGCTTAACATTTTTGCCATGAACTTCCAGTATAGCCTGCCTACCTTTTTGGTCAGGTAGCTCAACAGGTACACGCCTGTCAAATCTGCCTGGTCTAGTAAGGGCGGCATCTAGTATTTCTGGGCGGTTACTAGCGGCTAGTAGAACAACACCCTTTTGGCCATCAAAACCATCCATCTCTGTCAATAACTGGTTGAGTGTCTGCTCTCGCTCGTCGTTTCCACCAATACCACCACCACGCTTTTTACCTATGGTGTCAATCTCATCTATAAATATGATACATGGTGCTTTTTCGTTGGCTTGCTTGAACAAATCCCTTACCTTAGCAGCACCCATACCTACGAACATCTCAACAAATTCTGAACCTGATATAGAGAAAAATGGTACACTAGCTTCACCAGCGACAGCCTTTGCAAGCAGAGTTTTACCAGTGCCGGGAGGGCCTACAAGTAGCACACCTTTTGGCAAGTTTGCGCCTATATCGGCATATTTTTGTGGGTTGTTCAAAAAATCTACAACCTCGCTCAATGCTTCTTTTGCTTCTTCTTGCCCTGCTACATCATCAAATGTTTTACCTGTTTTTGTTTCTGCATATATTTTTGCGTTAGATTTACCAAAGGACATGGAGCTGTTACCATTCATGTTTTTCATCATTTTGGACATTATAAAGCGCCAAATAAGTGCAAAGATAACTATCATAATAACAGAGCTGATGATGTTTGCAATAAACGAGCTTTCTTTTGGGTACACCTCTATAAACTCTGCACCAGACTCATATAGTTTGTCAACAAGGTCGTCATCTTGCATTCTTGTAGTAGAGAAAATCTGTGTATCAGGTTTTTCTTCACCCTCTACAATAGTTTCCACACCATACATTATAGACTCATCCATAACCTGTACAGTAGCTATTTTACCAGCACTCAGGTCATCAAGAAAAACATCATAAGTAACAGGTTTTACAGCATTTTGTGCAAATAATAGGCTCACTACAATATTAAGCACAAAGATAATCAGCATTACTATTAGCCAGTAATATATAAACGGTTTGTTCTTTTTTAGTTTTATTTTATCTTTTTTCATGTTATTGCCCTTTCTATTCATCAAGCTATCACAAATCTATCAGCGACTATTAGTAGTATACCCAATGTTGTTAGTACAGTACCTGTAGCTTTGTTTAGCACCATTGGTTTTGCTGTGTTTGCAAACCTTGCACCTATCAGTGCAAAAACAAGTGTAGATGCCATACAAGTTACAAGAACAGTTATGTCTGGGATAATTTGCTGTATAGAGAAATGTGATATTGCGCCGAATAGAGCTGTAAATGTCATAATAAATACGCTTGTGCCCACTGCTTTTTTAAGCTCGTAGCCTAGCACTCCAGTCATTAGTGCTAGCATCATTATACCGCCACCAGCGCCTACAAAGCCACAGATAAAGCCAATAACAGCACCACATAGTAGCGGTAGTACAACTTTTAGTACACCTGTAACAGACTTCTTTTGTACTGGTGTTTCTGGCTCTTTTTTCAGCAAGAATTTAATACCCATTATCAGTGACATATATACTGCTATATTGCTCATGGACTCCGACGGTACAAGGCTTGCGATAAATGCACCAATAAAGGTAAATGCAAGTACGCTTATCAGAAGTAGTTTGCTGTTTTTAATGTCGATGTTTTTGTTCTTGCCATAAGTATAGGCAGAAATCGCACTTGCTAAAACGTCAGAAGCCAGTGCTATGCCTATTGCCTCATATGGGTTCATACCTAGGAAGATTATCAGCATAGGTGATATAACCACCGCCGCACTCATACCTGCAAAGCCTGTTCCCAGTCCTGCACCAATTCCTGCTAATATACATATTATTATAGTTTCCATTTTATCATACTCCTCTTTATTTATTCAATATCAACTTTTAAACCATTCATGAAGATTTTTGTAATTCTCAGACCAGCACTAATAGAGTCCGTTGGCAATACGCCGTTGTGTAGCTCGCCTATAAAGTGTGCTTTGTTCTGCAAAATAGTCAAGAATGTCATTATGTCGGTGTCTGTTATTCCTTTACCAAATTTGACATTTTTTGTTAGCTTTCTAACTCGGGTTAGGGTATCCTCACGCAACATTTTTTTTAGCACCAGTAGCTCGTCTGAGATATGTGTGGGCTTTAGTGAGATTATATTGTTGAGTAACGAGCTGTACTGTGGATAAATCTCAAAGAACATCAAGCGTATTTTAAGTATCTTGAGAACAACTTCGTCATCTTCCATAGTTATATCTTCTGTGTGTTCTGCCATATATGATGTGAAGTCTTTCACACACTGTGTAACGCAGTGGATATATAATGCATCTTTGTCTTTGAAGTAATGGTATAAGATACCTTTTGATAGCTCTGCTTTTTTTGAGATATCGCTAATCGAAGTCCCAGCATATCCATTGAGGTTAAAAAGCTCTGTGGCGCTGGATATAATCTTTGTGGCTGTTTCGCTGTTTAAATCTATTGTTTTCATTACATTTCTCCTGTATTGATGATGTTGACCGTTCGTTCAATGTTTAGATTATAGCATATGTTGAACGATTGGTCAATATGCTGTTTGTGAAGTTTTGGTAAACAAGATGTGCGGATTATATGTATTGGATATCTTGATATTTGCCAAGCTCCATAGCCAGTTTTGCATGTTATGCTATTTTTAGGTTGCTATAAGAAAAAATTAATGCTAAAATAAAGTGTTAAGAGAAAGCAGCGTGCTGGTAAGAATGGAGCATTAAATTATGAAAAAGATATTACTTATAACAACAGGTGGCACAATAGCAAGTGCACATTCAGATAAAGGTCTGGTGCCAGAAACAGATGGCGATGGACTACTAAACTACATTAAAGGTCTGAAAAAAGACTATGACATTACAATAAACAACCTACTAATGCTAGATAGCACGAATATTCACCCAGAGGAATGGCAGTTAATAGCAAATGAAATAGCGAGAAACAAGGATTTATTTGATGCCATAATTATCACCCACGGAACGGATACACTGGCATACACAGCGTCGGTACTCTCGTATATGCTAAGTGGCATTGACATTCCAATAGTAATAACAGGCTCACAGCTACCTATATCCCACCCACTAACAGACGCAATATCAAACCTGCGACTTGCCTTTACTATGGCGGCAACTGGCATCGGTGGCGTTTTTGTGGCATTTGATAGACATGTTATGCTTGGCTGTAGAAGTGTTAAGATAAGGACAAGTGGCTTTAAGGCGTTCGAGAGTATAAATTCCTACCCTGTAGCGAGCATTGATGCTAGGGGGCTAAATATCAACCACAAGAGCTTGCCACCACAGAGTAACGAGTTCGAACTGCTGGACAAGCTAAACCCAGATGTGTTCCTGTTAAAACTAACACCAGGTATGAACCCCAAGATTATCTCTGCCATTACGCATATGGGCTTTAGTGGACTGTTGATAGAGGCGTTTGGCTCTGGTGGTATCAGCTTTATTAGGCGTGACCTAGTTTCTATGCTGGACGAGCTCATAAATGCAGATATCCCAGTGGTGGTCTGTACGCAATGCCTATATGATACTAGCGACCTCACCCACTATGAAGTAGGCAGAAAAGCTCTGGAAAAAGGTGTTATATCTGCTGTTGATATGACTAGCGAGAGCGCACTAACAAAGCTGATGTGGGGACTGGGCCAGCTAGATGACAATGAGAAAGACAAAGTAGGCAAGATAAGAGATTTGTTCGCACAAAATATCGCTGGGGAAATCTCAGTAAAATAGGCTGGAGGCAAGCAGTGAGCGACCTATATAAAGAAATATATACCATAGTAAAAGCAATACCAGCTGGGAAAGTAGCCACATATGGGCAAGTTGCACGCATTAGTGGTAACTATAGGCGCAGCAGAATAGTGGGCTATGCAATGGCAGCGTGTTCGGATAGCACAGTACCATGCCACAGGGTTATCCGTGCAGATGGTAGCCTTGCGAGGACATTTGGCGTAGTGGGTGCATCTATGCAAAAAAACTTGCTAGAGAGCGAGGGCGTTGAGGTAACAGCAGATAATAAGGTGGATTTAGAGAAGTATTTAGCCAAAGACTTGTAAAAGGTGAGCTGACACAGTTACAGGGCTTTTAGGTAAATCAAAAACAGCTCGGATTATAAGATTTCGGCTAGGGTGAGCGTAGTTGAACTGGAACTATCGTTTTGTGGGGCTTTCCGTCCACCGACATAATATAATATTTCTCAGTTGCAAGTGGGCGGTGTCACTTTTTTTCTTCAAAAAGTGAAGCAAAAAAAGCCTTGCACGGCAGGAGTGTTTCGTTTTCTGCGGAAAACGCCGTATGGCTTTGCCCTACGTACTACGCACGGTTCCTACAACAGTCCACAGGACTGTTGCCCTTGTCTAACGACAAGACCGGAAACCCACAATTTTTTGAAAAAAATTGAGTAAAACTTTTGGGTAACTTCGTCAAAAAGCATAATTTGTTATGACACTTGTCATAGTGGTGTTTGGATTTGCGAGGCTCACCCTATTGTCAGATAGCGATAAATAGTTAGCAGAATGGAGAGTGTAGAATGACACGAGTTTTGATGATATGCCATGGCAATATTTGCAGGAGCACAATGGCAGAGTTTGTACTAAAAGACATGGTGAAAAGACGTGGGCTAGAGGACACCTTTTTTATAGCCTCCGCAGGTACTAGCCGAGAAGAAATAGGTAGTGACACACACTACGGAACAAGGCAGAAACTGACAGAGGTGGGTATTTCATTCACAAAAAGAAAAGCCCGCCAAGTTACCAAGGCGGACTACGAAAGCTATGATTATTTGATATGTATGGACAGCAACAATGTTCGTAATTTGATGAGAATTATAGGCAGTGACCCACAAGCAAAAGTTTGCCTGCTACTAGGTTTTACAAATACGAGTGGCGATATCGCCGACCCGTGGTACACAGGCAATTTTGATGAAACCTACAGCGATGTAGTGAGAGGGTGCACAGCTTTTCTAGGTAGTTTGTAAATGTGCATTTACAGCCAGCGTTCTACCCCCACATGCTACTAAAAGATTTATGGCATTTTTAGCCTGACAGCCGACATAGCCTCACCCCAAGGTGATGGCAAACCGTATGTCCTGTCAAATTCACTTAGCACAGTAGTGGTGTATTCATTGGTGATGGGGTTAAACCACTCCATAGAGCTACCTATAGGAACATCAAGCTTCCATAATGTTATATGTGCCATACCACTTGGCTTGAAAATATAATAATACTCGCCATCTTGTAGTGCTAGCTTGCGCTTGCCAGCAACGGTGGAAATAGTTAAGTTTTCATAACATATCTTCTCCATATATTCACGAAAGTATTTATAATATTCATATTTTGGTCGCACGTTTGGCGCTAGCTCCTCAGTATCCCATACCACGATATTCCAAGATGCATTTTGCCAGTAATACACAGTATAGATGCCCAGAAAAGCACAGATATAATTGCGCTCTAAGCACACTGCAGGGTCATTGTAAGCACCGTGAAAACCATTAAATATACCACGCTCATAACCACCATGCTCTACATTACATATTATTTTATCTAGCCCTAATTTGATAATATCAAGCATGCCCTGATGTATGTTATATTCCCAGTTTTGCACGCAGTAGATATCTATAACATCTGGGTTGTTACTGCAAAAACCAGCATCGTGCACTGTGATTAAATTACCATAGACATCTTGCTCTCTTAGCAGAATAGCCTTTTTGCGTATGTCCTCACTGGTGACATTTTTGTATGAAAGAGCCTCTTTGGATACATCCCAGAGTATGTTGGAGTAACCCTGATACCTGTTGATAACATAGTCATAGAAACGGTTGTCATCATCGGAGAAAATATCAGGCCATAGCACAAATTTATTCCATACATAAATCATCAGGTGCAGGGCAATCCCTTTTTCCTCTAGGTACTCCACTATCTTGTCCATTCGCTGGAAAAAGCTAGTATCAAGATATGTATGGTCTATCACACCATCTTTTACTGTAAAGGGGCCTTGCTTAGGGTTTGAAAAATCATACTGTGTATTGTAGCCCTGTATACCATCTTTCCATGTAACATCATTCGCTATTATATTAGTAACAGCCATGTTAAAGCCGTTTTTTGCAATAGTGTCTATGAGTGTTTTTGCTTTTGGGAAGTCCTCACACTCATCATCTAGCAGGAACAGCCAGTCAACCTCGAACCCTAGCATATAAAATGGCGTCCCATCACTATACTCTATCTTTGATTTGTCGCTACAGGATTGGCGTAGCTTGCCGTGGTTATTATCACTCTTTATAGCTGTAAAAACACCACTATCATACACTGTGGCATCATCAAATATTTTGTATGTATACTCACCTAATGTGTCTGCATACACTCTTGCTAAATATTCGTTACCACCATTGTAAAATGCCTGAACTGTAAAAGTATCACCAGTTGGTTTTTCTACAAGACAGGATATTTTTTTGTCAAAAGGGTTTCCAGAACACTCGGCAGTTATTGGTAAATCTATATTTTTATATTGAATAGCCTCTCTCATAACAAACTTCTCCCTATTTATATGATTTTAGATATTCAGACACAGAGCGTGACATCTCTGCACTGAAATCGCTGTTGAATTTACGATTACAAAAAGCTTTCATATACTGCTCAAAAGGCTGTGGATTTGCTAAATTATCAAGTTTTTGTTTATCGTTATAGCAAGCTATTAGCTCGTCATCTGTTAGGTGTGGGTAGCCGTTTTCACCAACAATATATTTAGCGTCAAAGCGTGTTGGTTTTTTACGGTCTTTTTGTTGCTGTGTAGGGTAGCCAAGTACTAGCATACAAACAGGCACGCTACATTCTGGCAAGTTTAGCATCTCTCTATGTTGCTCACAGTTTTCCAGTATATCACCAATATAGCAGCTACCAAGCCCCAGGCTCTCTGCTGCTACTACCATGTTTTGTGCAGCTATTGCAGTATCTGTAACGGCAAGCATTAGGTCGCCGACAGCAAGGCTGCGTGGCTGTGCACCTGCTATCTCAAAACTACGGTGCCAACGTGTGTGGTCTGCTACAAAAATAAAAACCAGAGGTGCAGTTGCTATAAATGGCTGGTTATCACAGCTTACAGATAGCTTGCTTTTTAGCTCGCTGTCTGTTACGTCTATTATGCTGTACATTATTTGGTTGCCAGCTGTGGGTGCTTGCAAAGTCACATCAATTAGTAGCTTTTTTATATCCTGTGGTACTTCTTTTTCCTCGAAAACTCGCATGGATTTCCTGTTATATAGGCTGTTAATTATTTCGTTCATTTCTTGCACTCCTCTTTTTATTACGCTTATTATATATTAATTGTATACAAAATGCAATGAAAATCACACTTGTTTTGGTAAAAAAACGCCCTAAATTATGCATAATTAAACATTAATCAGTATAAATACTTGACAAATGCGATACACCCATATATAATAGACAAAGATATATTAGAGAAAGCGAAAGGTAACTGACATGACTGAGATAAAATTGACAACACGATTTTATAGCTATTTTTACTTTATTAACAATGTTAATAGGGTGTCTTTGTCATGTAACAACGGTTGCGAATAGCTTATCATTTAAAGATAAACTGTAAGTGTCTGTGGTTCTGCAAAGAGCCATAGGCACTTTTTTTGTTTGTCTGACCAGTATTGTTTGAAATTTATATTAAATAGAAGAAAGAGGAAAAGAGAATGATTATTGTACTAAGACCAAACCCAGACCAAAAACAACTAGCGAGCCTAACAAAATGGTTGGAGGATATGCAAATAGGGCTAAACTTTTGTGAGGGTAGCTCAAAGACTATTATAGGACTTATCGGTGACACATCTACACTGGATATTAACATGATAGAGTCACTGGAGATTGTAGACACAGTAAAACGCATACAGGAGCCATACAAAAAAGCAAACAGGAAGTTCCACCCAGATGATACAGTTATCACACTGGATAATGGTACAAAGATCGGTGGCGGAAACTTTGTGATGATGGCAGGCCCTTGTTCTGTAGAGTCACGCGAGCAAATTGTAGAAGTAGCGCGTGCGGTAAAAGCAAGTGGTGCAAATATACTGCGTGGTGGTGCGTTCAAACCTAGAACATCTCCATATGCTTTCCAGGGCATGGGCGCAGACGGTATAGAGCTATTGCTAGAGGCAAAAGCAGAAACAGGACTACCTATTATATCTGAGCTAATGGATTTGTCACAGCTACCATTATTTGAAAAAGTGGATATTATACAGGTTGGTGCACGTAATATGCAGAACTTTTCTATGCTACGTGAGCTAGGAAAAATAGACAAGCCTATACTGCTAAAACGTGGTCTTGCAAACACAATAGAGGAGCTACTAATGAGCGTTGAATACATCATGGCTAGTGGTAGCAACGATGTTATGCTGTGCGAACGTGGTATACGTACATTTGAGACTACAACAAGGAACACACTGGATTTATCTGCTATACCAGTGCTACGTGAAAAAACACATCTACCTATTATAATAGACCCAAGCCACGCTACAGGGCACTCCAAATATGTACCATCACTGTCACTAGGTGCTGTGGCAACAGGCTGTGACGGACTGATAATAGAAGTGCACAACGACCCACAACATGCACTATGCGACGGTGCACAGTCCCTAACACCAGAAAGCTTTGATACGCTTGCTACAAAAGTAAATAAGCTACGTGAGCTTACTGCAACATTCTAATTAAGATAGATAGGATAGGTTTTATGCAAATTAATAATATAGGGGTAGTTGGTTTGGGGCTTATAGGTGGCTCAATGGCAAAAACTATTAAGTCACGCACAAAGCACAGAGTACTGGGATATGACAACAATCCAAACTCTGTTCGCAAAGCTATAGAAGATGGCACAATAGATGCAGTGCTTGATAAAGACACGATATCCGAGTGTGACTTGCTGGTGATTTGTCTGTACCCTACTGACACAATAGCATATGTGCTTGATAATCTGGATAGCATGAAAAAGGGTGCGCTGATTGTGGACTGTGCAGGCGTAAAGACTGAGATTTGCGAGAAACTTTGTGACACTTGCAAGGCTCGTGATGTGTACTTTATAGGTGGGCACCCCATGGCAGGTACAGAAAAATCTGGCTATGAGAACAGCTTTAGGCATTTGTTTGATGGTGCTACCATGCTACTTTGCAGTGACGAAAACACAGATACAGACGCACTTATTATTGCTGAGAACTTTTTTATAAAAATAGGTTTTGGTAAAATAACACTGACAACAGCATATGAGCACGACAGGATAATTGCTTTTACATCACAGCTTGCACATGTAGTATCAAATGCATATGTACAGAGCGATATAGCAAAAGAGCGTATGGGTTTTTCTGCTGGTAGTTACC
Organism: uncultured Oscillospiraceae bacterium; assembly: GCA_964369345.1. Classification (GTDB taxonomy): domain Bacteria; phylum Bacillota; class Clostridia; order Oscillospirales; family Ruminococcaceae; genus Angelakisella. The sequence goes on along the minus strand of CAYJFF010000011.1, from coordinate 30,285 downwards.
AAGACTTGACACGTGTTGCGTACCTAAACGAGGATATGTGGACGGAGTTGTTCCTGCTAAACAAAGCGCCCCTAGTTGCAGAAGTACGTGGGCTTGCTCAAAGACTGGAAACATTTGCAGACCTTATAGAGCAGGGTGATGGAGAAAAGCTACGTGATATATTGCGCGAGGGTAAAGCGATGAAAGAAAGGGTTGGTTAGTATGGAAAATATAGTTATAGCGCTTAAAAAGCCGTACACGGTAACTGTTGGTAGCGACCTGCTAAAAGACTGTGGGGCTATAATATCAAAGCTGAAAAAAGCTTGCAAGGTTATGGTTATTAGTGATAGCAATGTTTTCCCACTATACGGCAACAAAGTAATTGCTTCGCTAGAGAGTGCAGGTTTTACTACTGGGCACTATGTTTTTGAGGCTGGTGAGCAGTCCAAAACACTTGCAGTAGTTGGTGATATGGTAGAGAATATGGCTAGGTGTGGCATATCACGTACGGATATAGTAGTTGCACTGGGTGGTGGTGTTACAGGTGATATGGCTGGCTTTGCTTCTGCTATATATCAGCGTGGAATACCATTTGTGCAAATCCCTACCACATTACTGGCGGCTGTAGATAGCTCCGTGGGTGGTAAGACAGGCGCAGATTTATTGGCTGGTAAAAACCTAGTAGGTGCGTTTCATCAGCCACTTGCAGTTATTTGTGATACAGATACTTTTGACACACTGCCAAAAGCTGTGCTAAATGATGGCCTGTGCGAAGTTATAAAGTATGGCTGTATACTGGATAAAGAGCTGTTTGACATGCTAGGCGAGCAGAAGTTTGAGCAAAATATAGTAGAGATTGTGTCACGCTGTGTGAAACTAAAGGGCGATATAGTAGTTGAGGACGAGTTTGACACAGGCAGGAGGCAGATACTAAACTTCGGGCACACCATGGGGCATGCAATAGAGGCATTAAGCGATTTCCAGATAACACATGGTAGGGCTGTGGCTATGGGCATGTACTACATAGAAAAAGCTGACAACAGCACAACAGCTACCGAGATAAAAGATGTACTAGATAAATATGATATAGATATTTCTTGTGATTTCACAGGCGAGATGATTGCGCAAAAAGCCGGCAATGACAAAAAAATAAGAGATGGCAAGCTTAACTTAATCCTACTAAACGAAATAGGAGATTGCAGAATAGAGCCAACGGAGATATCCACACTGGAGAGCTTTTTTGAGGGGGGACTATCACAATGAGAGTGAAAGTAATGCCAAGAAAGCTTGGGGGCGAGATTGCAGCTATCTCATCAAAGTCCTACGCACAGAGGATACTGCTAGTAAGTGCACTAGCAGATGCTCCCACAAATATAGCTATTAACCATTTCTCACAGGATATCAAGTCGTGCATAGGTGCTATAACTGCAATGGGTGCAAGTGTGGAGTACACTGCAGAGGGTGTCGTGGTTAAGCCATCTACACCTGTGGGCAAGCCCAGTATCAACTGTGGTGAGAGTGGCACAACAGCAAGGCTTATACTACCAATGGCAACGGCTATCTGCAAAGACGGTGGCGTACTAGTGGGCGAGGGAAGCTTACCAAGCAGACCATTTGCAGAGCTGTGTAAGTCACTGGAGCAAAATGGTGTGGAGTTTGACCAATATAACCTACCTATAACTTTTGGTGGGGCGATAAAAGCGGGAGAGTTCCCCATAGCTGGTGACCAAAGCTCGCAGTATATCTCTGGGCTTATGCTTGCGCTACCACTGCTGGACGGTGACAGCAAGATAAAACTGACATCACCCGTGCAGTCCTCTGGCTATCTGGATATGACACTGGAGGTAATAGAGCAGTTTGGTGTTAAAAGTGGCTATGATGTAAAAGGTAATCAGCGTTATATCTCACCAGAGCATATAGCAGTAGAGGGCGACTGGTCCAATGCATCTTACTGGCTGGCAGTGGGTATCATGCCTACTGGTCTTAATATTAATTCACTGCAAAAAGACAGCTTGTTCCCAAAAGTATGCGATAGTGACAGGATAGATGCTATGGATATCCCAGACCTAGTGCCTGCGCTTGCAATATATGCGGCACAAAAAAGCACGGACACAGAGATATACAATATACAGCGACTGCGAATAAAAGAGAGTGACAGAGTAGTTACTGTTAGCGAGATGATAGAGGCACTGGGTGGCAAAATAACAGTAGAAGAAAACAGGATGATAATACATGGCACTGGTGGGCTACGTGGTGGCGAGGTCAACAGCTATAATGACCACCGCATAGTAATGTCAGCAGCTGTGGCAGCGTCTTTTTGTAGCCAGCCTGTCATTATTAATGATGCTGGTGCTGTAAAAAAATCCTACCCAAGCTTTTTTGAAGATTTACAGAAACTCGGAGGTGAATATTATGTCCTGTAGTTTTGGTGATAAGATAAAGATACAGGTTTTTGGGCAGTCACACTCACAGGCGCTGGGCGTGGTTATAGACGGGCTACCTGCTGGCACTCGCATAGATATGGATGCTGTGAATGCTTTCCTAATGCGCAGGCAGGGTGGACGTACCAGCTTTACCACACCACGAAAAGAAGAAGATACACCGAAAATTGTTAGCGGTGTAGTGGACGGCAAGACCTGTGGTGCACCGCTATGTGCTGTTTTTGAGAATAATAACATTCGCTCGCAAGACTATGGCGAGATAGCAGATATGCCACGCCCCTCACATGCTGACTTTGTGGCACATTTTAAGTACCATGCATCTAATGATGTGCGTGGTGGTGGGCATTTCTCTGGTAGGATGACACTGCCCATTTGCTTTGCAGGTGCTATTTGTATGCAGATACTGGCGGAGCATGGTATTAGCATAGATGCACATATTTCGTCCATTGGTGACGTATGCGATGTAAGGTATGACCCAATATCTACAGACGAGCTGTTTTATAAGCACGACAAACTATGCGTATACGACAAAGCGCAGGGTGACAAAATGGTGGACCTAATGATGGACTGTGCACATAATGGTGACTCTATCGGTGGTAGCATAGAGTGTAGGGTGTTGGGTATGCCACTTGGTGTGGGTGAGCCTATGTTTGATGGAGTAGAAAACCAAATATCACGTGCTGTTTTTGCTATCCCAGCTATAAAGGGTGTGGAGTTTGGCGCAGGCTTTGAGGCAACTAAGATGCGTGGAAGTGAGCACAATGACCCATACCACTATGAGGATGGTAAAATAGTTACCCTAACAAACAATGCTGGTGGTATACTGGGCGGTATAACTACGGGTATGCCACTTATCTTCCGTGTTGCAGTAAAACCAACACCGTCTATTTCCAGAGAACAAAAGACTGTTAGACTAAGCACAAAATCTGACGCTATACTGGGCGTTAGAGGTAGGCACGACCCATGTGTTGTACCGCGTGCAGTACCGTGCATAGAGGCTATTACTGCTATTACTATAATTAATATGATATAGGAGAAGTTCTATGAAAAACCTGTTAGAACAGTCCAGAGAGCGCATAGATGCTATAGACAAAGAGCTGATAAAATTGTTTTTAGAGCGCATGCAAGTGGTGGGCGATGTAGCAAGGCACAAAAAAGAGAACAATATGCCCGTGCTTAACAGCGCAAGAGAGCGTGAGGTCATTGCAAACTTGGTAAAGGGTAGGGACGAGCGAACAGCAGAGTACATAAAGGCGCTGTACCTTAATATATTTGATATTTCGCGCTCCTACCAAGAGCAAGAGATACAGGGCGAGAATGCTATGCAAAAGACTATATGTGATGCTATAGCAAACACCACAGAGTTTTTCCCTAAACAAGCAGTCGTTGCGTGTCAGGGGACGGAGGGCGCTAATTCTTCCATAGCGTGTAGCAAGATATTCTCCAGTGCTAATATTATGTATATGAGGAGTTTTGATGCAGTTTTTCGTGCTGTAGATAGCGGGCTTTGCCAGTATGGTATTTTGCCAATCGAGAACAGCCTGCATGGTTCTGTGACAGATGTGTACGACCTGATGAAAAAACATAATTTCCAGATAGTGCGTGGTGTCAAGCTAAAAATTGACCACAGCTTGCTTGTGAAAAAGGGTGTGAAATTTGCTGATGTAAAAGAAGTGTATTCCCACCCACAGGCACTGGCACAGTGTAGTGACTTTTTTGATGAAAACAAAGGAATTACAGCGTCCAAGTGGGAAAACACAGCACTAGCAGCAGAGATGGTATCAAAATCTACCAGAAATGACATAGCAGCTATTGCAGATAAAGGCTGTGTGGGGCTGTATAATCTGGAGATACTAAAGCCACATTTGCAAAACAGGGATAATAACTATACTAGGTTTATTTGTATATCAAAAAAGGCAGAGATTTTCCCAGGAGCAGACAAAGTAAGTGTTATGTTTACTGTACCACACTGCCCAGGCTCGCTATATAATATTATATCCAAGTTCTCTGTACTAGGCGTGAATATGTCCAAGCTAGAGAGCAGACCAATGCCAGAGCGTGACTTTGAGTTTGTATTTTATGTGGATTTTGATGCAAATATAACCGACCCAGCAGTGCAAAAGCTACTAGTGCAACTAGAGCAAAGCACGGATACTTTCAGCTATTTAGGGAGCTACCGTGAGATATGAAATATGGACTAATAGGTAAGAAACTTTCGCACAGCTACTCGCCGCAGATACATAGTTTTTTTGGCAATGATGAATATGCCTTGCTAGAGCTTGCACCTGAGGAAGTTCTGGACTACCTGCAAAAAGGTGATTTTTCTGCAATAAATGTCACTATACCATACAAAGAAACTGTAATGCCACACTGCATAGTTGCTGAGCAGGC
>CAYJFF010000011.1:0-25374 GCA_964369345.1 uncultured Oscillospiraceae bacterium | reverse complement strand
TATGATGCTGACATTATAATAAACACAACACCCATAGGTATGTACCCAAACACAGGCGTGGCACCAATAGATTTAAGCGAATTTACAAGGCTGAGTGGGGTTATAGATGCTATATACAACCCACTAAAAACAAACCTGATACTGCAAGCAGAGAAAATGTCAGTCCCTGCTACTGGTGGGCTACCAATGCTAGTAGCACAGGCACTGGTGGCACATAATTACTTCTTTGATGTAGATGAAATGGATAAGCTGGAGGGCGCACTGCACAGCGCAGAAAAGCTCTTTAGAAATATTGTACTTATAGGTATGCCGGGGTCTGGGAAAACTACTATGGCAAGGCTACTCGCCAAGAAATATAAAATGAAGTTCTGTGATAGTGATGATATGATTTTTGCAAAGACTGGCAAAACATCTGCACAGTGGATTACCGAGTGTGGTGAGCCTGCTTTCCGTGAGATAGAGGCGGACATTATAGCAGAAATATCAGCGAAAACAGGGCAAGTAGTAGCAACAGGTGGTGGTAGCATATTGCTAGAAAAAAACAGGAACGCTCTAGCACAAAATGGCACTATCATTTATCTAAGCCGTGACATAAACAAGCTGAGCAAAAAAGGCAGGCCACTATCTGCCGATATAGAGGGACTGTATAAAGTCCGCAAGCCTATCTACGAGGGAATGGCTGAGCATATTGTAGTGACAACCGATAGTATTGCAGAAACATTCTCGATGCTAGAAAAGTATATGTGATAATGGAGGATAAACGTGAAAATATTAGTAATAAACGGCCCTAATATTAATATGTTAGGCATAAGAGAGCCAGAGATTTATGGCTCACAGACATACGCAGACCTTGTTAAGATGGTGGAGGACTTTTGCAGTGAGCGTGGTATAGAAGTAAAATGTTTTCAGTCCAACCACGAGGGTGCGATAATTGACTGCATACAGCAGGCATATGGCAAATATGATGGTATAGTTATAAACCCAGCAGCATATACACACACCAGCATTGCTATTGCAGATGCTATAAAGGCTGTAAGCATACCAACTGTGGAGGTGCATATATCCAACCTTGCAGAGCGTGAGGACTACCGCCAAGTATCTTATATCAATGAGCACTGCGTTACTACATTTAGTGGACTAGGTTTTAATGGATACCTATGTGCTATAGACGTTATAACTGCTCAAACAAATGCTTAAATAGCGAAAAAAGGCTACTGCGAATGATGTTTTCATCAGCAGTAGCCTTTTTGTGTATCATAACATTGCTTATTATTTTTGGAAATATGGTACAGCACAAAGTTTATGCTGTGCTATTTTATTTAGGCGCTCTATTTTCTCTTTTGCTTCTGTCTCCACATCTTGGCCAGTAGCTACTTTGTACACTTGCTCATATGTTACACCTAGGCGTACTTCGTCAGTAGAGCCACTAAGCCCATCTGCTGGTGCTTTGTGTATAACATTTGGGAAGTAGCCCAATTCATCACCAACTTGGATAACCTCGTGCACCCACAGGTCTTTTAGCAGGTTAACGTCGTGAGCACCGTCGCCCCATTTAGTGAAATATCCAACATAGCACTCGGCTGCATTGCCTGTACCCACAACACAGCTTTTTTTGCCGTCACGCTCTGCCAGAGTTTGTGCAACTGCATATAGTGTTGTCATACGTAGTCTGGGTGCTGTGTTTATTTTGCTACCGTCAGATAGTGCACCTATTTGTTTTTCAATTTCACCAAGTAGCCCAGTGTAACCATCATTTACGTTCACGGTAATATGTTTTATTCCTAGCTCGTTTACTACTTGCTGAGAGTCAGAAATATCGCTCTGGACACCATTTGGCATAAGCACGCCAAATACATTCTCGACACCTATAGCGTGCACGAGTACAGCAGCTACTACAGCACTGTCCTTGCCACCCGATATGCCCACAACAGCAGTATCCCTGTTGTTCTCCTCAAACCACTCTTTTGTCCATTTGATTAGCTTTTCTGATAATTTCATAATTGCCTCCTGTTTATTAAAAATTTGGGTTTAATCTACATCTTATTGTTTCAAAATCCTCATCAATTAGCAGTTTTCCATCAATAAATACAGTGCGCAGCTCGTTCTTGCTATCTGCCTCTGCTATACTGTGTCCATCGGTGTAATAGTATCTTCCGTCATTATCTTTATGCACGATACACATGCCTTTTTGGGATTTCTTGCCAGCGCCATTATCACCTCTATCTGTGATAGGGTCTTTGAACATCTCTTTTTCCACACCATCCACTATGCCATGTGTAACTTTTAGCGCAAAACCAAATGTGTCACGTGTTACAAACTGATATGTGTAAGCGCCAAAGCCTAGTATAACATTGTTAGATGCAAAGCCTTTTTCCTCTAGCTTAGAGAAGATAAGCTCGGCACGTTCCTGCGTTATTGCATCGCCATACACAACACCAAAATGCTTATCAAGCACCCTGTAGCCCTTGGAATTGGTAGTTCCGCCTACGATATCCCACAGCAGCTCCACCACGCCTTTTTCCTCGGCTGTCTTTCCACCACTTACCATAGTTCCACAGAGTATCTCCACTGGGTCGCCAGAGTCGGGCCTAAATATCACCTTGCCATCTCTCTGCATAAACTTAGCTTTTAGGTTGTTAGTGTATTCGCCTATAACTTTCCACAAATCCCATGTGTCAGAAACCATGCTGATATTACCATGTGGCATTACCTCTGTAGCTATATGCTCAAATGCCCATTCTTCCTGCTCCTTGCCGTAGCTCTCTAGCACGGAGTGTTCAAGAGATGGTGTACCCACACCCACGGTAAAAGGTGCATTATAGAAACAGTGCAGCCACCATGGAGTGGGGATAGTAGCAGTACTCTCGAAAGATAGCAGGTGACCAGCATCAGCAAGCACAGCAGCATCTTCACCCGGCATACCACGCATGGAGAAATCGCCGGCACCTCTACAGCGCAAAACTGTGTCATCAACTGTCTTTTCGTACCACGTATCCAGTAGCTTGCGGTTGTTATATGCGATAGTTGCGGCTGTCATGGTGTACCACAGGCTACTCAGAGATACAGTTTCTAGGTATTGTGATAGCCAAAAAGCCCAGTCCTCAGTCGCACGGAACTCTATCATGGGACAGCCTATAGGCATCTTTGTACCCTCTGGCACAGAGCGTATCTGTATGGGGAGATACCCTAGCTCATATACTTGCCTAAATGCTTTTATTTCGTCTTTTGCAACCTCACCATCAAATGTTGCACAGATGTACTCTACATATTCTCTCTCTACATCTTCGAAATCTCGCTCAAAAAAAGTAGTGTTAAACCTGTCTATTAGGTATTTCTTGATGAAAGCCTGCAAGCCAAAAACTACTACCTCATCAATGCTGTCTATACGGCTCTTGCGTGGTGTTAGGTAGCTGACAAGCTGTGTTGTCTTGGGGTGGTAAAATGCTCTGTGGCAGGTTTTATAAAAATCTGCTAATAATAATGCAGGGATTTCTCTGTCCCATTTTGCTGGCATATAGTTTCTCCAATCCGCCATATGGCATAGTTTTATTCTATTATACTTACCTGTATACCTTTTAGCACATCCATGGTTTTTTCATTAAGCGTGCTGTCAAAGCTTGCTGTGGCAGTTTTTCTCACACTTATAGCAGCCTCTGTAAATGCGGACTGGAAACAACAAACATTGCTAAGTACACAGATATTGCTCACAAGTCCCACAAACTCTATCCGCTCAGGGTTTGATATTTCCTGTAACTTTAGCATATCGGCAGGGGAGACGCCAAAGCTAGTTTTTTCTATCAGATGTATAGCAGATAGGTGCTTTTGCACTGCATCTTTGGTCTTGCCATATAGCTCCCAGCCACTCTCGCCTTTTATGCAGTGGGAAACTGGTAGGTTTTTACCCTCGCGTGTTTGCAGGTAATCGGGCATATGTGTGTCCATGGTAACGACTACCATATCACCGCTTGCTATATAGCTTTCTACCAAATTTGCGATTTCGCTATCCATTTTTTCTGCACCAGAAAAGCCTAAGCTCCCATCTACAAAGTCGTTTTGATAATCCACAACAACTAGCATATTTTGTCCCATAATTACAGCCCCTTATCCATATTTTTTATTATGATTTTTTCGTGACGCTCGCCACTTATCAGCAAACTATCGGTGGTATATACGGTGTCCACAAGACCCTCTTTAAGCATTTTGCCACTGAATACTATATCTTCTGTATGTGTTACCACAAGCACTACTTTGTCAATGTCGTTATTCTTTAGAACCTCGGCGCAGCCATGGAAAGTAGCACCACCACGGCACAGGTCATCAACAATAACTGCAACAGTGCCAGCTGTTAGGTTATCAAGGCTATCTAGGCACGCCATACTAACTATATTGCCAGTGGCAAAGTCACGCTGTTTGTAGAAAGTAGCAGTGCGATATCCCTTGAAAGCACTCTCGTATCTCTTGGTAGCACCACTATCTGGGAAACAAATTAGTGTGTCCTGCTGTGGTATTTGTGATAGCACATCGCGCGCTATTCTTACTGTAGTGTCAATAAATACACCTCTATCCAGCAGTGCCCTAAGCGTAGAAGAATGTTCTTCCCATACCTCTACATGCTTAAAGTTTAGGCTGTTTATAAACTGTGCAATATACTTAAGGCTTAGTGGCCTTGTGCCATCTGTGTGGTCCATGGTGGAGTAGGGGAAATATGGTATTTTTAGCACCAGATTGCAAAAGCCCATATCACGTAGCTGTCCACAGAGTAGCATAAGTGCTACAAGGTCATCGTTACCAGCAAATTTAAGCTGTATCTCAAGCTCGTTCTCCCGTGGTATTTGCGACAGGCTGGTGGTATCCAAATATATCTCCTTGTTGGGGAAATACATTATAGGTGCGTTAGTGTTGTTAATATAAATCATGTGCTAGCCCTCCCAATTATCGTTCCATTGTAGCCACTGTGCTGGACGTCCACCCTCCTTGGTGGGGGATGTCATAATACCAAGCTCGGTTACTCTGTCCGCTGTGCGCCTGCGTAGGTTATTTACTCTTTTGCCCTCTATGATATCTACTAGGTTCTGCATATCTCTTGCTAAGAATTTTTCTGGCAATAGGTAGCGCATAATATCGGAGTACCACAGCTTGTTTTTTATCCTGATTAATGCATCTCTTAGTATAGTGCTATGGTCAAATGGCAGGTCACTTATTCTTATAACCTCGCGAGTATTACAGCTTACTAAGTCCTCGCCGTTTATCTCAAACCAGTCGCCGACCGTTGTTACATCACGCATTAGGCCTATATATGCAACGGAGATAACCCTACCACGAGAGTCACGCTTAATCTCGCCATATGTTTTCAGTTGCTCTACATAATAGCCACTGACACCCGTTTTTTCCTGTATCTTTGTGTATAGTGTTTCGTCCAGTGTTTTGTCAATATCCACAAAACCGCCGGGCAGTGAGTAGACGTTAATAAGTGGCTCCTGTGTTCGTTTTACCAGTAGCACTTCTAGCTTCTCACGAAAGCGTATAATTACACCATCGACAGTAACAAATGGGTGCTCATAGTTATAAATTGCGTTTGTTTTCATTTTCACTACCCTTTCTGCAAAGTTAATTTCAAATAGATAATATCATAAAGATAATAACTTGTCAATAGTTTTTGTAAAATAAATTTTTGTGCATAAAAAGCAGACAACCCACAGTCACTACATAGACTATGGGTTGCTTATATTACACTACTATATTTACGCTACTGCCACCGACCTTTTCTTTGGTGACTACAATTTGCTTGTCGATACGTTCTTTTAGCTCTGCCACGTGGGAGATAATACCCACGAGCCTATTGCCATCAGCAAGCTCAATTAGTGACTGCATTGCTTGCCTTAGTGACTCCTCATCAAGTGTGCCGAAACCCTCGTCTATAAACATAGTATCCAGCCTAATGCCACCAGCAGAGGACTGTATTTCTTCTGACAGCCCTAGAGCAAGTGCAAGAGAAGCCTTGAAAGACTCACCACCTGATAATGTTTTTACGTTCCTTATAGTACCATTATAGTGGTCTATAACATCAAGCTCCAGTCCACTTTGGGTACGGTTGTTTTCTGCCTCAGTACGTCGCCTTAGCTCGTATTGTGCGCCAGACATAACCAAAAATCTGGTGTTAGCACGCTCTATTATCCTGTCAAAGTATGTCATCTGTATATAAGTTTCTAGCATCACTTTTTCTTTGCCAGAAATAGCGCCGTTGGCTGTGTTTGCCAGTGCTCGCACCCAAGTCCACTTTGTTTCTACCTCTGCCAAGTCGGCGGTGCGCGCTATGATATTCTCAAGAGTTGTAGTGTTTGTGCTAATTCTTGTAAGCACACATTCTTTTTTCTCTGTATTGCTGGCTTTTTGCTGTAAAATTTCTTCTTTGTCAGATAATAGTTTTTCCATATCATATTCAGTTTCTGTAGATAGTTGCTGTTTTATCTGCTCAAGTTTACCGATTATTACTTCTGCATCTGTGTTAGCTTTGGTAAAGGTTTCTTCTGCCTTTTGCAGTAGAGAGTTGTTGCTTTGTACTTGATTTTTTAGTGCAGATATATGCGTTTGAGCATCAGCTATACTAGCAAATTTCAGCTTTTGAGCAAGCTCCGATATTATGCGAGTCAGGCTCTCTTGCCTCTCTTTGCCTACTGCGATATTTTCATTAAGAGTAGTGATAGCCTCCTGTGATTTGCGTAGCTTGTCTTCTTCCTGTGGTACTAGCTCACTTAGCTTTGCTTTTCTCAGCAGAAGCTGTTCTTCCATAGCTATTTGTTTGTTGACACTATCTAGCGCACCTTGTTTCTCTGCCATTGCAGAAGCTATTTTGGTGGCTAAATCGCTTGGTAACTCTGCAAAAATCTCCATACAATGTTCTCTCAGCAGTGCCACTTGTGCATTAAGCTCACCTTTTAGGCTACCTGCAGTAATGCTCTGGTCTGCCAAGAATTTCTGTGCTATGTCAATCTTCTCTTTATAGGAATTAAGCTCTGCCTCGCTGGGGGCAGTGGTAGATTTCTGTGCTATGTTTGGGTGAGTAGTGGAGCCACAAACAGGGCAGGGAGAGCCACTTTCTAGGTGCTCTGCCAATATTCCAGCTTGTTCATCAAGAAAAGCTCTGTTCATTTGAGCATATGTAGTGCTGAGGTTTTCTGCCTTTTCTTGTGCTTTTAGGTACAAATTTTTAGCTTTTGTATAATCTTCTTTTAGCTTGCTTGATTTTGCATGCTCATTGGTGAGGTTTAGAAGGTTTTTTATGCTCATCTCTATATTTTGCTTTTGGTTTTCTAGCTTTTGCTTGTTTTCTCCAACATTTTCCAGAGTCGCCTGCTCATTTTTCATTTGTGCTAGTGTGTCCGTTATTTTTTGCATGCTCGCACTGGTGGATATGAGTTGCTTATTGTTCTTTTCTAGCTCACTACATATATTGGCGTGTAGATGTTTCTGGGTTTCTAGCTCGTTATATTGTTGTAGTTCACTTTCACACACAGTTATTTCCTTTGTCAGAGCATCGGTTTGTGGCATCTTCGCTTTCTGCTCATCTAGGTTTGCTTTTGCTGTTTGACACGCAGTAGCTGTATCACTTTGCGCCGAGAGTAATGCTTTATATTCTGCCTGTGATTTTATTACGCTCTCAGCCTTACCAATATTTGTGTTTACAGTGGCAAACTTTTCTTCGTTCTCTAGTAAGCTTGTGCTCAGAGCTGTTGCAGTAGCCTCATCTTCTTCCAGTAACCTTGTAAGCACCGCAAGAAAGTCACTAATAGGCAGTGTACCAGCCTTGGCATTTTCTACCATTATTGCAAGCACATTATCCTCATCGCACAGCACACCGTTTTTGTACTGCGAAATACTGTTATCCAGTACTTCCTTGCGGTTTTTTAGGTCTATGGAGGCGGTTTTTAGCTTGTCTTGCAGTGTGCGGTAATAATCGGTCTTAAATATCTCACGGAAGATAAGTTGGCGGTCTTTTGTGTCTGCCAGTAGCAGTTTAAGGAAGTCGCCCTGTGCTATCATGGCTATCTGTGTAAACTGGTTTCTGTCTATGCCTATTATGCTCTTTACTGCTTGGTTTACATCTTTTAGCTTGCTGACTATTTCGCCATTGGGGTAGATGAGTGTGGCATCGGCACTCTGCTTTGTAAAACCGTCGCCACGCTTTGCAGGGCGCTGGTATTCAGGGTTTCTCTTGATGTGATACATACCACCACCATAAGAAAAAATCAGCTCTACTTCTGTTGGGGTGTCAGTATCTGCATATTTGGAGCGTAGCATATGTGGCTCACGGTTATTACCACTTGCCTCGCCAAACAGTGCGTAAGTTATAGCATCAAATATAGTGGTTTTGCCAGCACCTGTATCGCCTGTAATTAGGTACAAGCCATTCTCGCCCAGCTTGTCCATATCAATGACGGTCCTGCCTGCATATGGACCAAAAGCGGATATAGTAAGTTTTATAGGTTTCATTTTTCGCCCTCCCATATGCTCTCTATTATATCAGCTACAAAGTCGCTCTGTTCTTTGCTCATGGGCTGGTTGTTCTGCTTTTCATACAGTTCGCCAAACAAGTCCAGTGGTGATTTTTGTGCCATATTTGCCAGTGCAGACAATGTTGGGTTCTCTCTTGTGCGCTTATTATCATACTCAATTTTCATGAGGTTTGGGTAGATGACACGTAGCTTGCCGATAGCGTCCGGTATATCATTTTCATCAGTGAGTGTGATATGCAGGTAATCATCAGTAGCAGTGCCGTCATAGTAGCTCCTTGCAGTAAGCTCCATATAAGAACCGCGGATAGAGCGCATATCATGTCTGGGGATTAGCGGGATAGTGCTAATCTCTACATCGCCTTTACCACGCATCTCTACCACAGTCACGGACTTCTCGTGGTTACATTCTGACAGCGAATATTTTAGTGGAGTACCGCTATACCTTATAGTTTCTCTACCCATTTTTTGTGGTGCGTGTAAATGCCCCAGTGCTACATAGTCGAAGTCATCAAAAACACTGATATCAACATTATCGGAGCCACCGACAGAAATCTCCTCCGACTCACTCCTTTGAGCACCTGTAACAAACTGGTGTGTAACAATAATATTTCTCTGGCTGTTGTCTACGGGCATATTCTTGATAGCAATATCAAGTGCATCAGTATAGCTCTCTATTCTTTCTTCTGGGTAATATCTCCTTATATGTATGGGTTTTACAAATGGTAGCATGTATATGTTTAGCACACCAAACTCGTCGCTTAATGTGATAGGCGTAACTGCGCCACTATATACTGGTGACATATGTATACCAGCACCACACATGATTTTGCTACCAAACGCAATGCGCTCTGGGGAGTCGTGGTTACCACTTATAATAAATACTTGTAGATTTCTCTTTGCAAGTCTATATAGGAAATCATCAAAAAGTGCCACAGCATCGGTAGGCGGTACGGATTTATCGTATACATCACCAGCGATTATGACAGCATCTGGCTTGGTATCGTCGATGATATTTATTATTTTTGTTAGTATATACACTTGGTCATCTAGCATGGGGAACTCATTTACACGCTTGCCCAGGTGCAAGTCAGATAGATGTATTAACTTCATAGACACCTCCAAAATTTTTCTAATACTATTTTATCATAAATAACCAATTGATACAAATGAATTTTGTTACAATAAATAATGCAAATGTATTGTTTTACGAAACGATTTGTTGTATACTTAAATACGGACAAAATACATGATATAAAATACTAAAAATATCGATTGCAATTTTATTGTTACTACATAAAAATAGAAAGAGGGCATAGCAGTGATGGATTTAAACAAAAATTGGAAATTCAGTATGGACGAGAGCATCGTAAGTGGGCATTTAATCAACTTTGATGATAGTGCTATGAGGACAGTTGATGTACCGCATGACTACAGCATTGAGCAACCACTAGATGCAGAGAATAGTGATGGCTGTGTGGGTTATGCACGTGGTGGTGTGGCTTGGTATAGAAAGTATATAGATGTTAGCAAAGATATGCTGGACAAAAAGCTGTTTGTTTGCTTTGATGGAATTTATAATCGTGCTCATATATATTTTAATGAACAACTAATTACTTTTCACCCATATGGATATTCTCCATGCCTTGTAGATTTGACAGAATATATGGTAGAAGGCAAGAATGTGCTAGCTGTGCACGTAGACCACTCACGCATTTGTGATAGCAGATGGTACACAGGCTCTGGCATTTACAGGAAAGTAGCGCTATATGTGCTACCAAAAACATACATACCTGTATGGGGCACAAGAGTAACAACGGATATTATAGACAGTGTAGCAACTGTGACACTATCTATAGATGTTGTAAATGACACAGGCTGTGAAAAAGCTATAAAGGTGAAAACAGATATCTATGCACCAAATGGTGATAAAGTTTGTGAGCTTGTAGACGATATAACTGTGGATAAGTCACAGACAGTTACACAGACTTGCAAGATAGAAAACCCTGTTTTGTGGGGGATATATCAGGGCAATAGATACAAGGCAGTGACAAGAGCGGTGGACGGCGACACAGTTATACAAACAAAAGAAACTGTTTTTGGCATAAGAGAGTTTAGGTTTGATGTAAACGAAGGCTTTTTCCTAAATGGCAAAAACGAGCTAATAAAAGGTGTGTGCATACACCATGATGCAGGGCTTGTAGGCGCTGCTATACCAAATGATGTTATGAGAAGAAGAATAGAAGTGCTAATAGAGGCAGGGACTAATGCTATTAGGACTGCACACAACCCATATTCCAGCGATTTCTTCGACCTCTGTGATGAAATGGGTATCCTAGTACAAGAAGAATTCTATGACGAATGGGATTTTCCAAAAGGTAAAAAGAACAACTGTAAAGAAGAGCTGTTTGACTATAAATTCCACGGGCATGATGAGTTTTTTGCAGAGTATGCAAAAGAAGATTTGCAAAATGTTATCCGTCGTGATTTTAACCATCCCTGTATCATTCAGTGGAGTATAGGCAACGAGATAGAATGGACATACCCAAAATACAACATTGCTACAGGGTATTTTGGTGCAGATGCAAGCGGTGGTTATTTCTGGACAGAGCCACCATATTCTGTCGAGGAGATAAGGCGACGTGTATCAGAGCTACCAAAAGAGCATATAGAAGTAGGCAAGACCGCAAAACTGCTCTCCCAGTGGACAAAAGAAATGGATACTACACGCCCAGTTATAGCAAACTGCATATTGCCTAGCGCAAGCTATGAGTCCGGCTACACAGATGCACTGGATATGGTTGGCTTTAGCTACAGACGCGTTGTGTATGACCGTTGCCATGAAAACTACCCAGACAAGCCAATAATGGGCACAGAGAACCTAGGACAATGGCACGAGTGGAAAGCAGTGCTCGATAGGCCGTTCATCAGCGGTATGTTCATTTGGGTGGGTATAGACTACATAGGCGAGTGTGGTGGCAGGCGACAATGGCCAACAAGGGTGACCCCATCTGGCTTTATAGATGCAGCAGGTTTTGATAAACCATCGTTCCATATGATGAAAGCGTTGTGGAGAGATGAGCCAGAGCTGTTTATAGCTTCTCAAACTGTGGAAAAATCTGTATACAATGTGGTGGACGGTGCACTGGAAACAAAAGAAAATATGCGTTGGGATAGGCGTATGTGGATTTGGCACGATATGAATATGCACTGGAACTATGATGCCAACACAGACACAGTGGTAGAGATATACTCGAACTGTGAGAGCGTTGCGCTATACCTAAATGGAGAGCTAGTATCTGAACAAAAAGAAGAAGATAACGAAGATAGGATTTATAAATGGCTGGTGCCATATGCACAGGGCGAGGTTATGGCTGTGGGTATGAAAGACGGCAGGGAAGTAAGACAGGTGCTAAGAACTGCAAAGCCAGCAAGCAGAGTGGAGATAGTTGCAGATAAAACAAGCATATTGGCAGATTTTGATAGCGTGGTACATATCACAGCACAGCTGTTTGATGAGGACGGTAATCCTGTTAAATTCAGAGAAGAAGAAATCGAGTTCTGCTACAAAGGTGATGTAAAATTCTGGGGTGTGGACAATGGACATAATGACTTTGCTGGTGAGTACCAAAACCCAAAAATCCTTACAAACCGTGGTAGAGCACTGATGATTGCAGGTGCAAACAATGCTGGCGAAATTGAAATATGTGCAAAGCTTGGCGGTGTTGTATCAAACACAATAAAAGTAGTAGCAAAATAATATAAAATTTTCTATCAAAAGTGTGTTTTTTATATTGACAAAGTCAGTAATTAGTGGCAAAATGGTGTGGTGGTGATGCAGTATTATTGTGTCACTACCACAAATTATATTACACTAAAGATGAAGTGGAGATTTTACTGTTATGACAACTAATGATTTAGCTGAGTTTTGGAAAAGGGACGAAATAGCACATAAAGAAAATTGTTTCACAAAAGAGGGTAAACAAGTAGCGTTAGGTATAAGAATGAGTGGCGAATGTGTATTTGCCGAGCTGGGTGAAGAGGGCAGTGCATGGGGCTTTACACCTCGTGATAGAAGGATAGAACTAAACAAACGTTACAACGATAAAGCTGAGAAAATAGTTGGCAAGAGACTACTGAACGAGGTTTTTCCAGTGGAAGATGCACAGCTACCACACTGGAAACAGATAGGCGAAGTATTCGGTGGTACATACACTGCTAGTGATAGTGGTGACTGGCTACATAGTGATATAGAAACTGTAGAGCAGCTAGAAAAAAGGCTGGATTTTATAGATAACTTGAACCTGCGTGAGTTCATACTACCTAGCAACTGGGAGAGTGAGAAAAAGCGCATATATGAAACTTATGGTACATTGCCACAGCAGTACAAGAGTGTGCGAGGACCTGTAACACTTGCTACATCTATTTTTGGTGTAGAAAACTTCATTTTCTTATGCTATGATGAGCCAGACTTGGCTAAGAGATTTTCAAACACTATAACAAAGGTGCTCAAAGGCTATATTGATATATTTATGCAAGAAGCTGGCAAAAACAGGGATAATTTTACACATGGTTTTAGGTTTAATGATGACGACTGCAACCTGCTAACACCGGAGCTATATGAGCTTTTTGGATACCCAGTACTAAAAGAGATATTTGACTATGTGGCGTATGATAAAAACGATACAAGATACCAGCACTCAGACTCTGCTATGGGGCATTTGCTACCTTTCTTTAACAAGCTGGACCTTAATGGCTGCAATTTTGGACCTACACTAACAGTGCGTGAGATAAGAGATGCTATACCAAATGTTAGGATTGATGGGCAACTAGCACCGTTTACATTTATGAATAACGACAGGCAAGCTATAATAGACGAGATTAAACGTGACTGTGCAATGGCAAAAGAGAATGACCTAAGAGGGCTTAATATAATGACGGCTGGCTCTATAAATAATGGTTCCTCACTAGAGAGTATGAGAGTGGTTATGGAAACCATAATGGAGTTTGGGCAATATTAACATAATAAAAAGCAACGTAGAGCGATAGAATTAAGACTATCAAACTCTGCGTTGTTTTTTTGTAGCTTATTTGCAGTTAGTGACAAACTAATAAATGTCACTAATAAATACTGCCAAATCTAAAGATGTTTTAGTTGAATTCATGTAATTCGTGTACTATAATAAAGACAAGGAAGAAACACAATACGAGTTATAAGGAGTGCTGAATATGTTTTTTAAAAAGAAAGAGCAAGCTGAGAAACTAGAACTGCTAAAGAAAGAAAATATAAAACTAAACTGTACACATACTAATAAAGAAGATGTTATAAGAGCTGTAGGACAAATGCTTGTGGACACAGGATATGTAAATGCAGCATATGTAGATGGAATGCTAGAAAGAGAGCAAAGCTTTTCTACATATATGGGTGCAGGCCTTGCTATACCACATGGTGTGGAAAAAGCAAAAAAAGAAGTAAAGACATCTGGTATTGCTGTTATGATGTTCCCAGATGGTATAGTGTGGGACGATGAAAAAGCACATATAGTAGTTGGTATTGCAAGTGCGGGTGAAGAACATCTGGAAATACTAGGTGCACTATCAGATATTCTTATGGACGAAGAAGCTGCACAAAAGTTGTTTGCAGGAGATGTTGATACAGTTTTCACAATTCTTACAAGTAAAGTTTAAGGAGACCAACATTTATGATTGTTACGGTAACTATGAACCCAGCAGTTGACAAAACTGTGGAGGTGGACAATTTTGAGGTAGGCACGCTTAACAGAATAACAAAGTCGATTTATGATGCTGGTGGCAAGGGTGTCAATGTATCAAAAACAATAAATGCACTAGGTGGACACACCATAGCAACAGGCTTTGTAGGTGGTAGTGCTGGGCAGATTATTGTAAATGCACTGAACTCACTAGGTATAGAGAATGACTTTGTTTATTTGGATAGTGAAACTAGAACAAACACAAAGGTTTTTGCAAAGAATACAGCAGTGACAGAGCTTAATGAGCAAGGCGCAGAGGTAAGTGCAGAAAAGCTAGAGGAGCTAGTGAGCAAAATAGCAAGCTACGCAAAAGAAGATACTATATTTGTACTTGCTGGTAGCATACCTAAGGGCGTACCAAAAGATATTTACAAAACGATAACCGAGTGCGTAAAAGAAAAAGGTAGCAAAGTGCTGCTAGATGCAGATGGTGAGCTGTTTGAGAACTCATTACCAGCAAAACCAAGCCTGATAAAACCAAACAAAGAAGAGCTTACAGAATATGCAAACCTACGTGGTGAGATAACAAAAGAAAAACTGATAGCAGCAGCAAAGACTTTCCTAGATAGCGGGATAGAGACTGTTGTGGTGTCCATGGGTGGCAGTGGCTCGTTGTTCCTAAAAGGCGATGATAAATATTTCTGTGAGGCGCTAAAAGTAAATGTTCATTCCACTGTTGGTGCTGGTGATGCTATGGTAGCAGGTCTTGCATATGCTATGGAAACAGAGCTGAGTTTTGAGGATACATTAAAGCTAAGTGTTGCAACATCTGCTGGTGCTGTCACAACTATTGGCACAAAACCACCATCAAGAGAGCTTGTAGACGAGTTGATAACAAAAGTAAATATACATAGAATAGGAGAATAAGGTATGAAAACAAAAGCGGTTAGAATGTACGGTGCGAAAGACCTAAGACTGGAGGAGTTTGAGCTTCCACAAATCAAAGATGACGAGATACTGGTAAAAGTAATCAGCGACAGTATATGTATGTCAACTTACAAACTAGCAGAGCAAGGTGCTAACCACAAAAGAGCGCCAAAAAACATAGCTACAAACCCTATAATAATCGGACATGAGTTTTCTGGTGTAATAGTAGAAGTAGGCGACAAGTGGAAAGACCAGTTCAAAGCTGGACAAAAATTCACACAGCAACCTGCACTTAATTACAAAGGAAGCCTAGCATCTCCTGGATACTCATATGAGTTCTTTGGTGGAGCTTGTACATACTGCATAATACCACAAGAGGTTATGGAGCTTGGCTGCTTGATGGTATACGAGGGTGATAGCTTTTTCGAGGCATCTCTTGGAGAGCCTATGAGCTGTATTATAGGTGGATACCATGGCAACTACCACACAAACAAACGTAATCACGACCTGAAAACAGGTACAAAAGAAGATGGCGATATCATCATACTAGGTGGTTGTGGACCTATGGGTCTTGGCGCTGTTAGCTATGGTTTGCAGCTAGAAAACAAGCCAAAGAGAATAGTTGTAACTGATATTGATGATGCGAAAATTGCAAGAGCACGCGAAGTTATCTCCGAGGAAAAAGCAAAAGAGATGGGCGTGGAGCTAATATATGTAAACACTGCTAAACTAGCGGACGAAGTAGAAGACCTAAGAGCGATAACAGGTGGCAAAGGCTATGATGATGTATTTGTATATATCCCAAACAGGAGAGTTGCAGAGCTGGGAGACAAGCTACTAGGCTTTGATGGTTGCCTAAACTTCTTTGCTGGCCCATCTGATAGCAACTTTATGGCAGAGATAAACCTATACAATGTTCACTACACAAGCTCACATATCTTGGGCACAACAGGTGGTAACAATGACGACCTAATAGAAGCAAACGAGCTTGCTGCTGCAGGTAAAATAGAGCCAGCTGTTATGGTTACACATATTGGTGGTATAGACAGCATTGCGCAGGCTACACTGGACCTACCAAATATCCCAGGTGGTAAAAAACTAACATATACACAGTTTGATATGCCACTAACAGCTATAGAAGATTTTGGCAAACTAGGCGAAGAAAGCGAGCTTTTTGCAAAGCTTGACACAATATGCAAAAATAACAGAGGTCTATGGAGCGCAGAAGCTGAAAAAGTATTATTTGAGCACTTTGGTGTGTGATTTATAGAAAGGTTGGTAAATGTTATGGTATCTAAAAAAATATTGATTAAAAATGAGTCTGGTTTGCACGCAAGACCTGCAAGTATCCTTGCTAAGGAGGCTTCACAGTGCAAGTGCGAGGTTATCATCAACACTGACACTAAAAGAGTAGTGGTAAAAAGCGTTTTGAACATCATGTCCGCTGTTATCAAAAAAGGCGCAGAGATTGAGCTTGTTTGTGATGGTGAAGATGAAGTAGCTAGCCTACAAAAATTATCACAACTTATAGAAGACGGTTTTGGTGAAATTTAATAAAGCTTTCTATACTAGCTGTGTGTTATGTGATTTTGTCATAAACACACAGCTTTTTTTATGTAATTTGATAGTAATATCACAATCTTGTCACTATCACTTAATGCCAAATTAAAATGTCTTTTTCTTGAAAATTATAAGCAAATCTTATATAATATAGTTAAGAAGTAAACACTTAATTGTTTGAAATGATAAAAAAAGGGGAGAATGTTATGGAACAAATAATGGTAGAAAAAACTGCCTCTCGAGGTGTCGTAGTTGCTCAAGTCTTTAAGTATGTGGAACCAGATTTAAGTCCTGATACAAGACTAATACTTGAAAACGAGATAAACCACGAAGTAGAGAAATTTGAAAAAGCGAAAGACAAAGTAATTGCAGAGCTGGAAGTGCTAGCAGAAGAAAACGCAGTGTTCTTTGCGCATACAGAGATTGCCAATGACTACACACTTGTTGGTGGCATAGTATCTAAGATAAAATCACAGCAAAAAAATGCAGAGTTTGCAATTGATGAAACAATCGGTGAGATAGCAACAATGTTCTCCATGGTAGATGACCCATATATGAAAGAGCGTAGTGCAGATATAAAAGACGTAGGAAAACGTTATATGAGCGCTATAAAAAATGTAGAGCTACCAGACCTTGGTGACCTAAAAGAAGAAGTTATTGTTGTAGCAAAAGACATGTACCCATCTGATACAGTTAAGATAAACACAGACTTTGTAAAGGGTATTATCACAGAAGAAGGTGGCGTAACAAGCCACGTATTCATCATAGCAAAGAGCATGGATATCCCCATTCTTGTAGGTGTGCATGATGTGCTAGACAAAGCAAATACTGGTGAAACAGTATGCATGGACGCAAAATCTGGTGAGATAGTACTTAACCCAGACGAAGCTACAAAAGAAAGCTTTTTGCAAAGAAAGAAAGAGTTTGAAGAAAACAAAGCAAGAGTAGAAGCTCTAAGAACACAGAAAGTATACACAAAAGACGGTAAACAAATTAGCCTCTGTGCAAATATTGGTAGCCTGGCAGATATAAGAAATGCACTACCATACAATATAGATGGTGTAGGACTTTTCAGGAGCGAATTTTTGTATATGGAAAGTATACATTTCCCCACCGAGGAAGAACAGTTTAAAGTGTATAAAGAGGCTGCTAAACTTTGCCCATCAGAGCTTACCATAAGAACACTGGACATAGGCGGAGATAAAGAGCTATCTTACTTTGAGTTTGATGAAGAAGAAAACCCATTCCTTGGCTATCGTGCAGTTAGGATTTGTTTGGATATGCAAGACATGTTCAAAGAACAACTAAGAGCTATTCTAAGAGCTAGTACATATGGCAATGTAAGAATAATGATACCTATGATTATATCTCTTGAGGAAATAGTAGAAGTTAAGAAAATTATAGAAGAGTGTAAAGTAGAGCTAAGAGAAAAAGGCATAGACTTCAATGAAGATATAGAAGTTGGTATGATGATGGAAACACCATCTAGCGTACTAATGGCTAGAGAGTTTGCAAAAGAAGTAGATTTCTTTAGCATAGGTACAAACGACCTAACACAGTATCTACTAGCTGTGGATAGAGGCAACAAGAAAATAGCAGAGATGTATAGCTATTTCCACCCAGCAGTGGTAAAAGCTATAGAAACTATAATAACTGCTGGACACGATGAGGGTATAAAAGTAGGTATGTGTGGCGAAATGGCAGGCGACTTAAATGCCGTTACCATGCTACTAGAGCTTGGGCTTGATGAATTTAGTATGTCAGCATCCAGCATTGACTATGTAAGAGAAAAACTGCTAACAGCAACAAAATAATATTATAAAGAGGTATTGGACATGAAACAAAAAGTGCAAGTTTTTGGTAGATTTTTGAGCGGCATGGTTATGCCAAACATTGGCGCATTTATAGCATGGGGTATAATAACAGCTTTGTTTATAGGAACAGGCTGGGCACCCAATGAGACATTCGCATTGCTAGTAGACCCAATGGCACAAATGCTATTGCCACTGCTTATAGCGTATACAGGTGGTAGCAAAGTACATGAACAGCGTGGTGGCGTAATAGGTGCTATTGCAACTATGGGTGTAATCGTTGGTGCACCTGGTACACCAATGTTTATAGGTGCTATGATAGTAGGACCACTAGCAGCGTATATCCTAAAGCTATTTGATAAAATGGTACAGAACAAAATCAAAGCTGGCTTTGAGATGCTTGTTAATAACTTCTCTCTAGGTATCATTGGTTTTGCGCTAACACTATTTGCTATGGTTGGTGTAACACCAGTAGTTGTTGGTTTTACTGCTGTTCTAGAAATAGGCGTTGGTTTCTTCGTAGAAACAGGGCTACTACCTTTGGTTAGCTTGTTCATAGAGCCAGGTAAAATCTTGTTCCTAAACAATGCGATTAACCACGGTGTACTTTCCCCTATAGGCATCAAAGAAGTACAAGAAGTAGGAAAATCTATATTCTTCTTGCTAGAGTCCAACCCAGGCCCAGGTCTTGGTATACTTATAGCTTATATGATAGCTGGTAAAGGTAGTGCTAGGAGCACAGCACCGGGCGCTGCTATTATACACTTCTTCGGCGGTATCCACGAAATCTACTTCCCATATGTTCTTATGAACCCTCTACTAATTATTGCAGCTATAGCTGGTGGCGCAAGTGGTATATTCGTATTCACTCTATTTGATGTTGGTCTTGTTGCTGCGGCTTCCCCTGGTAGCATCATCGCAATCATGCTTATGGCACATTCCAGCTCCTACCTAGGTATTATAGTAGGTGTACTAGTTTCTACAGTGGTGTCAATGCTAGTGTCACTACCACTACTTAAATTCATGGATAAAGGTGTTAGCCTAGAAGATGCACAGGCACAGAAAGACCAAATGAAAAACAGTGCCAAAGGTATAGAAGCTGCTGCTATTGCTATTGATGGCGTTATTAATAAGATAGCATTTGCGTGTGACGCAGGCATGGGCTCTAGCGCTATGGGTGCAACCGTACTTAGAAAGAAACTTGCAGCTGCGGGTATAACAGGTATAGAGGTTATACATACATCAGTTTCTTCTATCCCAGCCGATGTACAGATTGTTGTTACACATCAGTCGCTAAAAGAGAGAGCAGCAACTAGCAACCCTAATGCAGAGTTAGTACTTATTACAAACTTTATGGCAGCACCACAATATGACGAGCTAGTAACTTCTCTAAAAAAATAATAATGTAAAAAAAGTATAATACAAGATGGGAAACTGTCTTGTATTATACCTATTTATTTTGGTATAATGAGCTTAGTAATTTTATTATACATCTTTTAAAATATACTCTACACAACTGAAAGGACGGCTGAAAATGAAACTGAGTACAAGAGCAAAAAAAATAGTGCAAATAATGCTTGAAACTGACACGCCTATTTCCGTAGTAAAACTATCGGAGAAAATAGGGGTGAGCAAGAGGACTGTTCAGCGTGAGCTTGAGTATTTGCCAAAAGATTTGCTGGTGTACAATTTGGAGTTTGTGTCAAAAACAGGTGTGGGAGTATGGGTTGTAGGAAGCTCGGAAGATAAACGGAACTTGTTAAATCTACTAAGGAGTGAGAGTTATGTAGATGACACCGACAAAGAGTATAGGCGCAAGAGAATAGTACTAGAGGTGCTAAAAGACAAGGGTGTAAAAAAACTGTTTTGGTATAGTGCAAAGTTCAAGGTAAGCGAGGCTACTATTAGCTCCGACCTAGAGGCACTGGAAAAATGGTTCGAGAAATTTGAGCTAAAAATAATAAAAAAGCCAGGTAGTGGTATCTCGGTAAAAGGTAGTGAGGCAAGCTACAGGAGAGCGATAAAAGAGTTTATATCAGAGAATATAGAGGCGAAATTCCTGCTAGAGTCTTATGAAGAAGACCAAGCCAAGCCGAATGTGTTTGAGGAATTCCAGAAATCTGGTTTTATGAAAATACTGGGAGAGAACACTGTTGTCAGGGTGGTAGACTGTATAAATAGAATAGAGAATGCACATGTGGATTCTCTCACGGAAAATTCCTACATAGGGCTGGTTATGCATATTAGCATAGCGGTAAAGAGGATACTTGACAATGAAACCATAGAAGAAACAGGTAACTATGCACCCACTATAATAGATGACGCAGACTATGATGTTGCTAAGAGAATAGCGTTTGAGCTAGAAGAAGAATTTGAGATTGACATGCCAAAAGTGGAAATATCATATATATATCTGCATATCAGGGCATCTAAGTATGAAAAAGTGCATAGCCACCCAAACACAAACTATGAGAAAATAAAGATAATAGCAGACGAGATGATATATGCTTTTGATGAGAAAAATGCATATTTGCTCAAGCAAGATGAGGATTTCTTACATAGTTTACTGGCACATTTATCGCCTACCATAGTTAGGCTGACAAATGGTATGAAAATAAGCAACCCAATGCTGGAAGAAGTGAAAGCGTTATATACTTCTGTGTATAATAGATGCGAAGAAACAGCACTTGTGCTAGAAAAATATATTGGCAAGAAGGTGCCACCAGCAGAGGTAGGTTTTTTGACTGTGCACTTTGCGGCAGCACTGGAAAGGCTGGAGTCTGTAAAAGAGAGAACAAAAATTGTAAATATTGGTATAGTTTGTTCTAGCGGAATAGGCATATCTAGGCTGATGCTATCAAAGCTAAAAAACACTTTCAAGAACAAGGTATCGCTTACTGCCTATGGAAAAAATGATATCAATGACAGAGTAATAGAAAAAGAAGATTTTCTGGTATCGAGCTTATCGCTGAAAGTTTCTGGTATAGAAGTGGTAGAAGTAAACCCACTAATCAATGAGAAAGATATTGATAAGATAAGAAAGCTAATTGATAAGTATGAGGCACAGGTGGACTCTAAAAGTAGAGTAGATGTGACTCTGGAGCTAGAAACTATATCACTACTAGCTACGCAGATGAGAGCAATAGCAAACGAGATGAGAATATACAGGCTAGCTAGAGATATAGGGTTTATAAGTGCTGTTACAGAGATAGCAGAACAGATATGCAAGCAGAATGAGGACAGCAGGGTAGTAGCAGAAGATATTATAAATAGGGAGAAAATATCCAGCCAGATATACCCAGAACTGGGTTTTGCGCTGTTGCATGCTAAGAGTATGGGTGTGGTATCACCATCGTTCAATATATTTACAAATGAGGAGCTAGAGTGCTTTACATCTACAGATTTTAAAGATATAAAGATAATGTTTGTAATGCTTATACCAAAAGACGAGAACGAGAAAATAAATAGCGAGATACTGGGTTGTATCAGTGGCAGTTTGGTAGAAGATACGCGACTGATAGATGCAGTGCTTGCAGGTGAAAATGACGACGCAGTCAACCATATTTCCAAGGTGCTAAAGACTTTTTTCACAGAATATATTGTAAAACTCTCTGGATAGAGGGACGGCTATACAAAAATAATCACCCCCTAAAACACTATTGTGGCTTAGAGGGTGATTTTTGCATTATATTAATGAAATAGCAAACTCTTTGTTAGAGAGTAGTAGCTCTCTGAAACTATCCTCGCTTAGTGGTTTTGCAAAGTAATATCCCTGTGCATAGTCACAGTTTATTTCTTTTAGCCATAGTGCCTGTGAGGAGGTCTCTACACCCTCTGCAACCACTTTCATATCAAGATGTTTTGCCATAGTTACAACATCAGCAACAACTACTGTGCTTTTTCCACCTTGGTCTTTAAGGTCAAAGAAAGCTTTGTCCAGTTTAAGCACATCTGCGTCTATGGCACTTAGCCTGTTAAGAGAAGAAACACCAGCACCAAAGTCATCTATCGATATTGCAAAGCCCAGCTGTTTAAGTTGGTATACTCTCTTTAAGAAAGTGCTAGCATCTGATTCTATGGCACTTTCGGTTAGCTCTAGCTCTATCTCTGACGTTTTTACGTTGTATGTACTCAGAATATCCATAATTCTGGATGTAATATTATCAGACAGAACAGTGTGTGCAGACAAATTAACAGAGATACGTGGGATATTAATTTTCATGCAATTTGCTCTTATAAACTGGCAAACTTCATTCAAAACATACAAGTCCAAGGTTGAAATAAAGCCGTTTTTTTCAAAGATAGGTATGAAATCATCGGGGTAAATAGTTTCACCGAATTTTGGTTTCCAGCGGACAAGCGCCTCAGCACCGCCTACTTTCAGTGTTATGAAATCTATCTTTGGCTGATACTCAACAAAAAACTCCTTGTCTTTTAGAGCTTGTTCCATGCGGAAAGTAATGTTGATGGTATCTTCATATGATTTTTGCATTACTTCGTCGAATACTGTAAATGTGGTCTTGTGAAACTGCTTACCATGCGCACGTGCATTATCAGCTTGACCAATAAATGTACTGGAACGCTCTTTTGTATTCTCGATAACTACACTACCAAACGACAGTGAAATATTGTATTTATCGCCCAATACTTCTCTTATACTTGGCAAAATATCTGCTGTATATATCTGTCTTATGGTTCCGCCTTGGTCTAGCCTGCGGAAAATCAAGAACTGGTCTGCTGTTCTCCTGCATATAGTAGCAGAGGTGCTCGCAAATGCAGTGCGCAGTGCATTTGATATAGAAACGATAACCGCAGTTCCACGCTCATTACTAAAATGAGTGTTTATAGTTCTGAACATATCAACATCAAGCGATATCATCTCGTATTCATTGGCAGTAGCCTTTTGCAAAGTTTCATCTACAATGTTCCTAAACTTGTGGAAGGCAACAAAACCAGTTAGTGCGTCAGTATTATACGCCTTTGCAAGCTCTCTTTGCTTCTGTTTCTGTTTTGTATATGCATATGCAGAAAAAAATGCAGCCAAAAGTAGAAACACTATTGCAAAATAATACCAGTTGTCTTGGATAATAGCGAGCATACTTTTCTGGGGGTAATACTCATTGCTGTTAGAAACCATAATTGACTCATATTCTCGCTCAGATATTCTATCAAGCATTACATTGAAAATTCTTAGATATGGCTCAGAAATGTCTTTGGAAACAAAGAATGTTAATGGCAACTTTACTGTAGTTGACATTGTCACAGTTTCTACATCGTCCAGATATAGTCCAGCGTAGGTTGTGGCACTTTCTGTGAATAGCATAAGGTCTATTTCATGTGCCTTAAACGCATCTAGCATTGTAACAAAATCATCAAAAAATATAAATTCATTGTCAGGGAAACTTTTCAGAAAAGCGTCATAATCAATGGACTTGTATGGAAGCACACCCATGCGCGGTGAGTTTTCCACCAAATCATTGAAACTAGCACTCTCCTTATAAGCATCTAGGTGTATTTGTGCATACATAGGTACAGAGTAATAAGCTTCGGTTGAATCATAATACTGTTCTTCATAGTCCATGTCATTTACATCACCATATAGCGTAAGTAGTATGTCGTAATCACTGTGTTGCTTGGGGTCATCAGCCAAACTATAGGGGTGATAATTCAACTCAAGCCCATACCGTTCGGCAAAGAGGTTGAGGGTATCTATCATGGAGCCAGCAGGCTCTCCTAGCTCATTTGTGTATGCTATAGGCCTAAAATCCTGTAGATAGCCTACTTCTAGTGGTCTTTGTTGTAGAATATTTACCTCGTTTTGTGTTAATGAGCGGTGGTTCATCTCCACGTGCTCTACAAAGTACTTTTCCTCAAGCTCCCAGAAAAAATTTCCCTCAGTATACACGATTTGCCTAAAATAATAGTCCACTGTTTCCAAAGTTTCTGCAGAGTCTTGTCCACCCATAAGGTATAGATTATACACACCTAGATTTAGTATATTATTTAGGTTAGTTGCACTCTTATCCTCTGAATATGTAATATAAAAATCTGTATCCAAATACATATACCTATTAATATCTCCGTAAACATATTCAACAGTAATATTATTTCGTTCGCAATAACTCTCAAAATATGGTTGTGCATAATTATCCTGATATGTAGCGACAGTTTTACCATCTATACTTGCAGGGGTGTTATAGCGGATATCCATATCTTTTGTCATTAGTGCGACATAGGTTTTGCTATAGGCAGTATTAGAAAAAAGCACTTCCTCCAATCTTTCATCAGTTCTTATAGCAAAGCCGGCAAGGTCTACAGTGCCATCTAGAAGTGCATCTGTTAGGCTCCCATCGATAGGCACGAATTCGAAAGATAGTGTGCTTAACTCTTCAATTTTCTTGAATACTTCATATCCATAACCAGATAGGTTTTCTTGCTCTGAGTCTTGGATAAAGTCTGAAAAATTGGTGTAGTATCCAATTCTGATTTTGTCATCTACTTCTGTAGCTAGCACAGTACTGGATAATGTCGAAAAAACAACACATATCATAAGAAACATGCTAAATATCTTTTTCATACTCATTGCAAATTGCCTCCTAAATCAATAATGATAATTGTTTGATTTGTGTAGTAGTTACTGTTAACTTAATACGATTGTGCATTTAATACAATTGTACAGCACAACTATAGCAAAATATATATAATAAGTCAATAAAAAAAGCCGAATAAGTTGGGGAAACTCATTAAATCTACTAGATGTCGAAAAGTCATTCGTATTACTTAGTTGTACATTCTATATAATATTTTATGGAAACTAAGCATTTGATACGAAAAAATAACTACTGATTATTAACT